>JAUZQR010000204.1 GCA_030950865.1 Mariprofundaceae bacterium
CGTGCAACCACCGCAGACCAAGCACCCGCAACATGTACATCAGGCATAGGTGGACGATGACAAGTCGAACACTGGCGTGAAAACTCTTGAAACCCTGATGATTGCTGGTCGGGATATGTTGTTATGACGTGTTCAGAACCCGAATCACAGGCTGAACACATAAACAATACAACAAGCAAACAGCCTATCTTATTTTTTATCATCACCATGGCCCGATGTTTTATCTTGGCCACTCAAGCCATCAAACTCTTCCTGATCTTCAGCTTCACCACCATCATCACCACCAGACATCATAGTCATAAAGTAAACAAAACCGCCAAACACCAAGATATATGCCAGTGCTCCCACATGTCCCCATGTAAACCAAGGACGCGGGTTATCAATACGATCACCCCAAAAAGGTACGGTTAAACCATATGCAATCAATATAACCACTACAATAATTGCCCAAAACCACTTGGGTACACGATCCCTAGACTCCAGACCTACCCCACTGGCAATAATCTCTTCATCGCTCATGCCTTGTTTCTCTATCTTTTTATGCGAACTCTCCTGATGATCAGCAGACAAGTGTCCATTTTCTTCATCTTCTCGGTTCATATCAGCCTCCTGCCTTCGCCATGCCTTCTGCATAGTAATACACTGTAAAATCATCCTGCCAGCCATCACCTGCTTTGGCATGTACTGTAAAACGGTGTATTCCCTTCTTCAAGTCAGGTGATATATGCATAATCACATCTTTTCGCCCAGCCGTTTGCCATATCAGATCATTCGATTCCAATGTATATTCTGAAGCATCCAGCCCTTCAATTTTCAAATCCATATTAGCGGCACGGTAACGTTTGTTTGAAATGTTAATACGGTAATCATTGGCATTCATGCCTTGCAATAACTCTGCCTTATCAGCTAACAGCACATAAGGTTGATAGTTTGCAATACCCACTGCAAACCACAATGCACCAATCACTGCACCCACAGTTGCAGCGCGTGTGCGAGATAATAACGATGTTAAACCATTGCGCCCTGGTTTAGACTGACCAAAGGCGAAACTTAGCAAGCCTGGCCCCTGCATTTTCTTACTCTTACTATGCAACGTATCGCAAGCAGCCACGCAATCACCACAATTAATGCAGCTATCAAACACCACTGTCTGACGCGGATCAATATCCAAAAAGCAACTGTCTTCACAATACGTACAATTTTCACAGTGATCCGAACGGCTTTCATCATAGGCAATATGTAAGGTTTCTCGTGTTTTAAACGAGTGCTGCCAAATGCGATACACACACATATATTTACACACCAAATGGCGCATCACAGCCACATCAATCAATACCACCAAGATGCTCACGCTATAAATCCATAACAGGCTTTGCGCTTCAGGCAGGGGTTCTAGGGTTAAAAATGACCAAATCACTGCAGGAGAAAAGAAGTACAATAATGGAATAATCGCAAACAGCATAGAAACCAATAAAAAAGATATTCCCAATACAATTTTATTTAACCAGCGATTTTTACGCAGCGCGACTTTCATTTCTTCGCCCGTAATATCCATCATCAATGCGCGCCGACCCAACATCTTGGATGTCATAGCATTCGCCCATTCTGACAAGGTATTTTGCGGGCAAATCCAACCACAAAATACGGAACCAGCCCATGAGTACATAAAAATTAACAGTGTTGCCACCATAATCCAAAAGCCCATAATAATCGACATGTCAGCAAACCAAATCTGGTAGTCCAACATATGAAAAGCACCCGCCATCATATCAACCCGAAACAAGCCCGACACGGGAATCACGACCAAAAGAAAAACAACAAAATATTGTGAAAACCGTCGCCATTGGCGCACCGATTGTGCACCGGGTACATGCTCTTGTTGAATAGGAATTTGACTTAATTGTTGTTGAGCATTCATTTCGGCATCCTAGCATACGGACTAAGTTGATACAGTTTATCTTTAAATTCTTGGAATGTTTTATCATCGTGCTGTTGTTTGGCTAAGTCCATCATGGATTTTAATGCGCCTTCATGATCGGGGCGAATCGTAAAAATCTTTTGCAGGGCTTGTTTTTGGCTTATGCCAGAAGGTAAACCTTGCGACAAACTGGCAAACATCGCATCTGCCAAAGCAAAACCTGCCCAACGATTATACTTGTTTGCCTGATATGCCAAAGCCTGCAAACGCCCCGATTCTGGTTTGCCTTGCAAAGCAAGTAACTGTGCCCGTTGCACAAAAGATGTCGCTGCCCATGCACGTTTGAAAGCTTCCGTATCGTCCCTGTCCACAGACCAAGCCTTTACACCATCACTCAAAGAAATCCGATGACGCATCAACCAATACAATACTTCAGGCAACACAGCATCGGCATAACGCATGTGCGGTAAGGCATATTCAATCACAGGGGTCCACTCACCCTGCACTTTTCCATCTTTAGCATCATACAATACATCCGAAACATTGCCCCAATAGCGACCCAACCATGTCCATGCGCCTTCACCGCCCCATACACCTTTTTCTGGCGCGGCAGTTCTTAAAAAATCCGCTGTATGATGTTGTGTAGATTTAAAACCTACCAAGCCCATACGATACCCATCCACAAACAATGCATTATTTGGAAAAATTTCTGCAAAACTACGCAAGACCACCTGCAAAGATGCCACATCAAACTGATTAAACGCCAACCACTGCACAAATAAACCATCATCATTCAAACGAGATTTTGCACGCCCGAATTGCTCTACAGACAACAATGCGCCACGCCCAATTTGATCAGGGTGGAATAAGTCACCGATAATCACATCATAATACCGCTGTGTACGCATTAAAAAGCGGCGTGCATCATCATGTTTCACATCTATTTTTTCTATAATACCATCATTTACCTGATTGAAATATGTTTTTGCCGCAGAAATTGCGCCCAATGATAATTCAACCGCATGCAAACGTGCATTAGACCATGCCAATGCGCCCGATGCCGTAATCCCTGTTCCTAAACCAAGAAAAAGAACTTCCTTTGCCGAGCCATGTAAAAATAATGGCAAACGCGCCTGATTGCGTTGCACTTCCACCGAAGTTGGGTCACTGGATGCATCCATACGCTGTAAATCAGCCAGTAACACACGCTGACCATCGGCTTTTTCCAGTACATGAGTAATCGAAACTGCATCTTCACGATGATACAAATCCATGGCTTTAGGTAATTCATATGCCAGCAAACGTGCTGCACTAGGTAGTTGCTGTATGGGTAATGCCAAGATTACAAAAACCAGCAGTGATACACTGATATAAAGCACGCGATTTCTCGCTGCCAACCAATAATAAGCACACAACATCATCAATGCTGCTGCCAATAACCATGTTGCCGCTGTTCCTAGCCAAGGAATCAACACAAACCCAGCCAACAAAGCACCGATACATGCTCCAATACTGTTGGCTGCATATAAACTCGCACCATCATCATTCTTGGCAATCAAGGGTAACCATGCTCCCATTGCTAGGGTTACTGGTAACGTACATACAGCTATCAACAAACCTTGAAACAACAATGATGCAACAAGGCTATGGAACATCATATCATGTCCCAAATCATTGATATAAGGGAAAGTATATAAACCCAATATTGCCATAAGCGCAGCACATGCAGGCAGCCACGTTAAAGCTCTTGTGCGTGGTAAGCGTTTGGCAAGCAGGCTTCCCAAGCCAATACCCACCAGAAACACACTCAAAATCACTGCAAGCACATATTCTGTACGCAATAAAATCATGCCATAGGCACGTGTCCATGCAATTTCCAGCATTAATGCACCAGCACCCATGCCTGCATATGCGAATAAACATGACAGCTTTGGTAATATTGTATGTTCGCTCATGTCAGCTTTCTCACCTTTTTGCACACGCAGTGAAAGCCAAAGCAGCGTGATACCTATCAGTACACCCAACATTGCGACACACTGCAACGCCAATACCCAACCCAACCATGGCAACAATAATAAGGGCAGTAATGCCCCCAATGCACCACCCAAGGTATTCACACCATAAAGTTTCCCCAAAGAAAGCTGCCATGCTTTACCTACGCGCAACATCCATGGAAAGGCAAAACCCAATGCCATAGCGGGCAAACTCAATACCAACAATGCCGAGAAAACTTGCCAAAACTGCCACCCTTGCACGCTGTTCACTGACAGCCACAAACCCTGTAAAACATGCATCATCATCGGCAGCGATAACGCATACAAGGCAACAGATATTTCAATCGCTGCCAATACACGCAACATGTTTTTAAATGAGCTTTGCCAACGGTATCCTAAGAAGCTTCCTAACCCCAAACCCAACATAAAGGCAGCAACCGTAACCACCACACCCAAAATACTAATGCCAAATAATAAAGATAACATGCGCGTCCATAACACTTCATACGCCAATGCTGTAATACCAGATAGGCCATAAAGAAATAATAGAAGCTTTGCTTTATAAGAAATTGTCATACAACAATATAACACATTTTATATATTCACCCTCATGCATAACACTCATCGAAATCCTAACGAGGGCAAAAGTATTTGTTAGGCATTAAAGATTCAAGTTATACTACCGATATACAGTGTAAGCTCGTGTATATTTTGGAGGTGAAAATGAACGTTGATGCAAACCTTAAATCGATAAATAACATTGCAATCACTCAACAAGTCTCTGCAAATAATGTTGCCAACGCTCAAAGCAATGACTTTCAAGCAAGCCGTGTCGTTCAGGGTGCCGATAAAATAACGATTAGCCCAGAAGCTCGCCTTGCCGCTCAAAACAGTGCTGGTGAGACCATGTCTACAACAGATATTGCTCAAGATGTCGTGCAAATGACCATGAACGAGTCATTTTTATCTGCTAATGTTAAAGCTATTCAAACACAAGATCAGATGGATCAAGCCCTCTTTTCAATAAAAAAATAAGAGGCTAGCCCCATAAAAAAAGGCACCTCCAATGAGATGCCTATCCGCGACTCCAACAAAGGGGAAAGAGGAGAGTTAAAGAGCCGCTAACAATGGCTTGCTACACGCAAGCCTAAAACCATTAAGTTTTCTTGCTATCGCATAAACTGACTACTTTATTTTAGGGATTCCTCAAAAAGTCTTGCGCATGACTTTATGCTCATTTGAACCACAGAGAACACAGAGAAACACAGAGTTTTGTGCTATTTTCAGCCAT
>JAUZQR010000205.1 GCA_030950865.1 Mariprofundaceae bacterium
CTTCCGCCAAAGCCATAGACATCAACACCCCACTACCCTGCGCACCTGTTGATGTTGCTATATACCCCTGCGCATCGCGGCTTAAAGTCACCCGAATAAAAATCGTTTTACCTAAGCTGCCTTTCATATCATGGCTCAAACGCGCCTCAATCGTGCGAAGAAAACATTTCTTTTGCCCCATCATCTGCCGTAAAGCTGGTGCAACAAATTGCTCAAAACACACCATGCTCGCCACAGGATTGCCCGGTAAGCCAAAAATAGCAGCACCCTGCGCACTTGTGCCAAACGCCAAAGGATGACCTGGGCGCATAGCAACCCGCCAAAAGTGCATGCTCATGCCCAAAGCTTCTAAAGTTGGGCGCACAAAATCATGATGCCCCACCGATACCCCGCCCGAAGCAAGCAACACATCATATTGCAAACCTTGAGCAAGCTTGGCTTTCAAATCTTGTTCATCATCTTTGGCAATGCCCAATAATGTTGCCTCAATACCCAATGATTTACACTGAGCATACAAAGCATGGGCATTGGCATCGGGGATTTTTTGTTCATCAATCGGCTCATCAATGCCTTCTAACTCATCACCCGTCGAAAGAATGGCTACGCTTGGTTTGGCAAACACAGGCACTTGCTCCTTTTTCACCATAGCTAAAATCGCCAGCACACCCGGTGTAATCATGGTGTTTTGCTGAAAAACAACGCGCCCAATCTTTAAATTCTCACCCAAAGGTCGGATATTTGCACCTTGTTTGGGTGGCGTAAGGATAACAACATCATCCGCATCGGTTTGGGTATCTTCCACACGAATAACAGTATCAACGCCAGCAGGTGTAGGCGCACCCGTCATAATGCGTGCCGCTTGTCCTTGCTCAATCGTAACCTGCGGCATTTGCCCAGCCCGAATATCATCCACCACTTGAAGCCGCACAGGATTGTTAGCCGTAGCATGAGCAATATCTGCAAAACGCACCGCATAACCATCCATGGCGGACACGTCATAAGGCGGGTGATTACGATTGGCAATCACATCTTCTGCCAGCACACGATTAAGACTGTCATGCAAGGCTACAAGCTCCATAGCTTGTTTTGCGATATGGGCTAAGATGCAAGCCTGTGCATCAGCAACGGATAAATAATTCATGTGTTTTGTCTCTGTTTTATTATATTTTCGGCATTGATAATATCTTTTGGGCTATCCAAGTCTAAAAAACTCAGTAAATTGACATCAAAGCCTGCTAATTCATCTTTTTGTACAATCAGGCTATCCACACGTTCAATCAATCGCCGTAAACTTCGCTGACCATCATTAATCTGTTGCTGCATCACAGGCAAACAACCCTTGGTATAATAGGCAAACAACGGTTGCACATGATCATCAATCATAGGCACAACCATTTGATGGGTTCCTCGTTTGTTTGCCAAACCCTTGACCAAATCAGCCGAAACAAAAGGCATATCCACTGCCATCACAAACACCCAGTTTGTTTCCACCTCATTCAAAGCCTGGCAAATGCCCATCATCGGGCCACGCTCTTCACCTACATCACACAACTGTGGCAACGCAATACCTTTGATGGGCTCACGTACACTAATGATGGTTCGCTCAAATAAGGGCTGTAAATTATCAACCGCACGCGCCAACAAGCTCTTGCCCGCCAGTATCACAGAAGCTTTATCTTGCCCCATTCGTTTGGATTCACCACCAGCTAAAATGATTGCTGTGCAATCTTCAATCATCCATCTTTCCAAGTGGAATGGTTTCATCATCAAGACTTATCGCATTTTTATCCAACCAATAATCGCGAATGCCATCGTCGCCTTTTTTCTCTGCCCATTTCTTCAATGTCTGACGTTCACCCACAAAATCATACAACGGCACACCATAACCACAGGATGTATGCACAAGATCCACCGACACATCAAAAATTTGCCGCGCACCAGCTATAGGCTCAAACAAACTATACAATTCATCCCAATCATCATCACCTGTCAAAACCATACGCGCGTGCCCATACAGCCGCAAAATCAAAGGAACTTTCTCAAAGGAGCAAAACATAATCGTCATGCGGTCGTTCTTCTGCAAATGCGCGGCAGATTCATTGCCACTACCCGTCACATTAAGCCAAAGCACACGATTTGCATTCAACACGACAAAGCTATCCATGCCTTTGGGAGAGATATTTATCCGACTATCTGCCGTTGCCGTACCCACAAAATA
Organism: Mariprofundaceae bacterium; assembly: GCA_030950865.1. Lineage (GTDB taxonomy): Bacteria > Pseudomonadota > Zetaproteobacteria > Mariprofundales > Mariprofundaceae. Next base: position 2,219 of record JAUZQR010000205.1, read on the forward strand.
CATCTTCTGTTGCTTGATAAATTCCAGTTGTTTATCAGGAATCGATGTGTATTTCTCACCCATGTTCCCGCTCCCCTTGTGCCCAATTCACAATAAAATCGGCAACACTGATGACATCATTAAGCTTAAGTTTCGGCACAGCAATAGACAATTCTTCCATATCGGTCACCACTGCCAACAAATCCTGCTCATCACAACGCAAGTCCGTAGAGTGCCCACCCCGAACAACCTCGACTTTTCTGCATGCCATAGACGCATAACCTTCGACAAGCACCAAATCATAATCCGAAAAATAACAATCTGCGAGCTGCCTAGGTGTGGGTTGCGAATCTATATCAACGACCATCAACATCTTTTCAGGGCCAACCAACATGGATGCTTGTGCACCCGCTTGTTTATGTCGCCAACTATCCTTGCCCGGTGTATCCATTTCAGGCTGATGATGCGAATGTTTGATGCTGGCAACACGCAGCCCACGCGAAGCAAGCTCCACAATCAGTTTTTCCATCAACGTGGTCTTTCCAGAGTTGGAAAAACCTACAATCGCTAGCACTGGCACAGTCATGGGTGCTCTGTTACCCAGCTTTCACCTGTGGGTGTCACTTCTTTTTTCCAAATGGGAACACGCTTCTTCAGCTCATCAATCAACCACTCACAGGCTTCAAACGCAGGCTTTCTATGCTCTGCTCCCACCACAATCAGCACAATCTGTTCACCCGCATAAACGGTCGTCACCCGATGCACCAAACGAATACCCAAAATATCAAATTTATCTAAGGCTTCATCATGCAAAGCTTGCATGGCTTTTTCCGCCATGCCCGCGTATTGCTCAAAGTTAATCGAAAACACATCTCGCCCTTCTGAAAAATCTCGCGCACAGCCCAAAAACGAAACAATGCCACCCATGCGCTGCGAAGTCGCCCGAAGTGCATCCACTTCATCTTGCAAACAAAAGTCTTCTTCTTGAATACGCACTGGCTTCATTGATTTACCCACATCAACCACCCGAAAATGGCGGCATCAATGCCACTTCATCACCATCATAAAGCAAGGTCTCTAAGTCATGTTCTTGC
>JAUZQR010000206.1 GCA_030950865.1 Mariprofundaceae bacterium
ACACTTGATTACAAACTCATAACAATGTTGGTCATAAGGTGATGAAGCAACTGCAAAATAAGCTGGTGCAGGGTCATTAAGACCTCGTATTCCCATACGCACATATTGCCCTGTCACAAAATCTCCAACAGCGTGCCCATCTAGGTGTACGATGGTGATTTTAATAATTTGTTCATCGCATGTGGCATCGGTCAGACACATGCGTTCTTTCAACTGCATACGATACGTGGAAGACTGCTGCAAAAAAACACCTCTCATAATCAATCGGGAGGCTGATTTTCAAGAAGGAATGAGAAGAATGCAAGCAACAACATGTTTAGAGTTACGAATTGATGGTAGTGCAGTCGATGAAACTGCCTTTACTCAGCTCGCAGAATCTCAAAATACCTTGGGAACATCTATCGAAACCGACTACAATAGCAAAACGGAGACCCATGTCGCATGGTTTGCACTAAGTGATGAATTTGATCTAGAAGAGCAACGAGCTCGCCTTGCGGCTGGCTCTTTGTTGATTGGTGCGATGCCTGAGCATGTTAAAATTACACTTTTGGGCGATGATTGGGAAACAGCTTGGCAAAAATATTGGAAGGCAATGCCTGTTGGTAAAAAACTGTGGGTTCGCCCTTCATTTTGTGATGCGCCAATAGATGACCGCATTGATATCGTGCTTGATCCAGGCATGGCATTTGGTACTGGCACACACCCAACAACCTATTTGTGTTTGGAAGCCATTGAACGGTATTGCTTGCAGCATGTGCCTGAAAGTGTGCTTGATATGGGTGCAGGATCTGGTTTACTAGCCATTGTCGCAGGCAAACTTGGCGCAACAGATATTCATGCCATTGATTATGATCCTATTTCTGTAGAAGCCAGTAAAGTGAATGCTGGCATCAATCATATTGAACTTACATCCACGCTGGGCGATACACCGCCGACACGGACATTTGAACTTGTTATTGCGAACATCTTGGCTGGACCATTGCTCGGTATGTCAACGTCATTGGCAAAATGCGTCGGCAAACGATTGATTCTATCAGGTTTGTTAGAGTCACAGGTCGCTCTTAATATTCGCACCTACGAAGCTGAAGGCTTGCACCATTTCCAAACCCATATTATGGGTGATTGGGCATGTGTGGAATTCACATTATCTTAATCTTTAACTGGTTATAATTACACAAAACAGTCTCCCCTGCCTTGAAAATAATGAGGTGAGGAAGCATATATAGTTTACGAATTTATTCTGGAGGAACGAATACGATGAAATCATTCAAAGGCATTGGCCTTCTTATTATTACCAACATCTTAATCATGATT
>JAUZQR010000207.1 GCA_030950865.1 Mariprofundaceae bacterium
AATATATCTGAAAAAAACTGGAAAAATAGCTGAATGCCTACAGGCCACTGACGGCGAAAACAAAAGCTCTGGAATATCGCAAATACGACAAACAACAATGCTATATACGCCAGAAGTTGATGGGATCCCATGCCAGTATCGGGCAAATAAAACCAGTTTACCATTAATAAAACAAGTATCATCGCCATGCCACGCCACAACAATAGTTGTAATAAGTGGCTGCGATTTTCCAGCTGTATTGTCATGGTTTATGCAAGAAAAAGACTACAGAAGTGTTCATGAGAAATAAGCACTTCCCCAATGACTTTATACAACCGATGCCATTTGGAAGATAGGTAGATACATGGCAATCACTAAACCACCAATCACGACACCCAAGAAAGCCATAATAATTGGTTCCATCAAAGCAGTCATGCCATCCACTGCCACATCCACTTCCTCTTCATAAAAGTCAGCAATTTTTGATAACATTTCTTCCAAACTACCCGTTTGCTCACCAATTGAAATCATTTGCGTCACCATAATTGGGAATATCTTACTTTCTTCCAGAGGTTGCGTTAACGTCATACCTTGGCTAATCGAATCCTTACAAGTCAGAATAACCTGTTCAATCACAAGGTTGCCCGATGTTTCTGCCACTGTATCCAAAGACTCCAAAATCGGCACCCCTGCCGCAGTTAATGTTGAAAATGTTCGGCAAAACCGAGCCACAGAACCTTTGCGTAACACATCGCCAATCACAGGCAGGTTGAGCAATAATTTATCCAACTGATAGTGCCCTTGCGGCGTTTTATAAATGGCTTTGATACTCCAAATCAAAACAAACGGCGCAAACAATACAACATACCAATATTCCACAAATAAATCTGAAATCGCCATAGCAATTTTTGTAGGCCCTGGCAATTCAGCACCAAATGATGAGAACATTTCACTAAATACTGGAATCACAAAAATCATCAGAATTGAAGTTACAATGAAAGAAACTGCCAAAATCGCAATCGGATAAATCATCGCTGATTTAATTTTAGACTTCAAAGCCAATGCCTTTTCTTTATATGTACACAAACGCAACAAGATACTATCCAAAATACCGCCCTGCTCACCAGCTTCCACCAACGAGCACGTTAGACGGTCAAATTCCTTTGGAAACTTACGAAACGTTTCCCCCAATGGGGTGCCGCCTTCCAACTCTACACGCACACCTTTCAGCAATTTCGCCATGGATTTTTTATCAGAGCCACGTTCGGCAAGCTCAAAACACTGCACCAGCGGTAGACCTGCATTAATCATCGTCGATAATTGGCGAAAAAAGATAGAAATATCTTTTTCTTCCACTTTTTCAGGGAAAATCTCAATTTCTATCGGCTTTTTCTTTGCTTTAATATCGGTTAGACCTTGCCTGCGCAAGGTGGCTATCGCGATGTCTTTATTCGCTACATCCAGCTCACCCGCTTTACTTTGACCTTGTCTTGTTTTTGCTGTCCAGTTAAAAATTGGCATCAGTCACCCACCGTTACACGCAGACACTCTTCAAGTGAGATTGAACCATCGCGCACCTTATTCAAAGCTGCCATACGCAATGTTTTCACACCTTGAGAAACTGCAATATCATTAATATCATCCGAATTTTTTCCAGCATATACAGCATCACGAATTTCATCCGTGACTGGCATCACCTGATAAATGCCCACACGTCCTTTATAACCCGTTCCATTGCATACATTACAACCTTTACCTTGCATCGGCTGAAAAGAGCCAACTTCTTGCTCTGGAATACCTGCGTCAATGAGTGCTTCTGATGGTATCTCAACAGGCTCCGAACACTCTTTACATGTTCGGCGACCCAAACGTTGTGCTGTTACCAAGTTGACCGCAGAACCAACCAAGAAGGACTCAATGCCCATATTCACCATACGCGTCATGGTCGAAGGTGCATCATTGGTATGCAATGTTGCCAAGACCAAATGCCCAGTAAGTGCCGCTTTGATACCAATCGCCGCTGTATCATAATCACGAATTTCACCAATCAAAATAATGTCTGGATCTTGACGCAAAAATGACTTCAATGCGGCTGGAAAATCCAAGCCCACAGCAGGGTTCACATTCACCTGATTAATGCCCATAAAGTTAAATTCCACAGGGTCTTCTGCGGTACAAATATTCACCCCTGGCTGATTTAATTCGGCCACTGCCGAATACAAACTTACCGTTTTACCCGAACCTGTTGGTCCCGTCACCAACACCATGCCATAAGGCTGATGAATGTGATGTTGGAAATTTTTCAAATCCCCTTCTTCATAACCAAGCTTCACCATATCCAACTGCAAGTTAGAAGAGTCCAAAAGGCGCATCACAACCTTTTCACCAAACAACGTAGGCAATACAGACACACGAAAATCCACTGTCTTTGCTTTGGACAGACGCAATTTAATACGCCCATCTTGCGGCACACGACGCTCTGCGATATTTAATCGCGCCTGAATTTTAATGCGCGAGACCATGGCATCACGCATTTTCAAAGGCGGTCGCATAATTTCATGCAACACACCATCCACACGATAACGCACCCGCAACGATTTCTCATAGGGTTCAATATGAATATCAGATGCGCCTCGTTTAATGGCATCCAACAAAATCAGGTTGACCAATTTAACAACAGGGGCCGTCTCAGTTTCAGCAGCCAGTGAATGTTCATCCACCTCGAGGTCATCGGTGTCAACAATCTCCATTTCATCGGCACCAAGCTCGCCCATCACATCTTCAAGCTGTTGTCCTGCACCATCCATCTCTTCAAGCTTTGCAAGAATTTGAGACTCTGTTACCACCACTACATCAACTTGACTGCCACTAATAAACGCAATTTCATCCAAGGCATTAATATCATACGGGTCAGCAACCGCTAAAGTAATTGCGTTGCCCTTACGATGAATCGGAATCACTGCATTTTTACGCAGCATATCAACAGGAATATCTGTCAAATTAGGCTGAACATCCACCTTGCTCAAATCAATCACAGGGCGACCAAATGACTTGCCTATAAATTTAGCGAGATCTTCTTCTGTAAACAAACCAGCCTTCACCAACTCGGCCGTTAGGCTAACACCGTTCAGCTTCATCTCACGCTGAGCATGCGCCAACTGTTCTTTATTGATAGCCTGCTTACGCAGCAAAATATCACCAAGTCTGGTCTGCTTCATTTACAATCCTCCCAGCCAGGAAACACGCTTGCACATCGCTTCAGCTTCGCTTCCATCCAAGTCAGTGCATCTAATATATCAGGTATTTGCTGTGGATGCCAGTTTGTGAAGGATTTTGCACCCTGCGCCACCAACATCGGCAAACCATCCGTCATACGACGTTCGGACAAGTTGGCAGCCTGTATAAAGGCTGTTTTTCCATCTGGTTTATACACCGCATCCATTAACCAACCATGCCCACTCATTTGAAAAGGAAATATGTCTGATGAGCCTAAGCCAATACTTGTCGTATTGATAACCATGGGAGATTTATGACACATGGCAGTCACTTCACGCTGTTGCCAAGCAAGCACATAACAATCCATGCTTGGGTAATGCTGCTTAGCATGTTTAACGAGTTGTTCTACTCGCTCAGGTGAGCGATTACATATTGCCACACTTGATACACCTTGTTGATATGCAGCATGCAATACTGCACGCGCTGTTCCACCTGCACCAAACAGCAATATATGTTCATTTTTTAAGACCAGCCCTGTACCTGTAAATACGGATGCAACACCCTGCCAATCCGTATTGCTTGCCTGCCAGCTTCCAGATACCAATGTAAGCGTATTGGCAGCTCCAATGCATTGCACATCTTTATCTGCTTGCACATATGGCAATACTGCTTCTTTATAGGGTACAGTAACATTCACCCCCTGTACGCCCAATGCCGCCAAGCCATCAATAGCATTTTTTAAAGACTCTTGTTCAACATGGTAGGGAACATAGACCACATCCAAATTATGCTGCTCAGCAAAATAAGCCTGAAACACTGGCGATAGCGAATGCTTAATCGGGCATCCAATAATGCCGTAAATATTTGTTTCGCCTGTTATTTCCACGTTATTCAAGCGCAGTTCACATCACCCTTTTTTATAGGAGTGTGATAAAACATCATGCCTTGTTCTTGAAAAAAATACTGAAATTCCATTGACCTTTTCCACTCTTATTAAAAATTAGTATCATCCATGTAGCGGCTACCTTTGAAGCAGAGTCACGCTACCGAGCCTATATTAGATTGCTTATTACTATACGTCCATAGTCGCCATATTTGCGCTTTCAACACTAGCCATTAGCTTGCCAAGCCTTTAATGTCATGGAGGCAGTATATGAACGTTCCCACAGATAAGAAAAAAATATCCATTGTCTGTTTTTCAGGCGACTTTGATAAAATGGTTGCAGCATTCACCATTGCCACAGGAGCCGCTGCAACCAATCGCGAAGTCACCATGTTTTTTACATTTTGGGGTCTTAATGCTCTCAAAAAAGATAAAGGGCGCATAGCTATGGGCAAAAGCATTTTAGCCAAAGCATTTAACTTCTTAATGGGTGGATTAAACAACCTCCCCTTATCCCGTTTAAACTTTTTTGGCGCTAGCCCTAAACTGATGTCCATGATGATGAAACAGCACAATGTTGCAACGCTACCTGAACTTGTTGAGGCCGCCCATGCACTGGATATTCGTATTGTGGCATGTGAAATGGCGATGAAAATCTTGGAAGTTGAGAAAAGTGACATGATTGAAGAGGTGCAAGATGTTGTGGGCGTTGCCACCTTCCTCAATGATTCTGAAAACTCACATATTATCTTTATTTAAAGGAACAACATACATGAAACATTTTCTCGATATTACCAATGAAACCTGCCCCATGACATTTGTAAAAGTAAAGTTGCAATTAGCAAAAATGGATGCTGGCGAACAGTTAGAAGTCTTGCTTAATAAGGGCGAGCCTTTGGAAAATGTGCCGCGCTCCTGCGAAGAGCAGGGCTACAAGGTGCTTTCCAATGAACCCACAGACCATGAAAAACATCTTATTCTTATCGAGAAATAACCAGCCTACTGAGTAGGTTATGATGCCTCTACAATCAAACGATCCAATAAGCTCACAACCTGCTCTGACAATGGTGCAATAGCTTCAACATCTGCAATAGCCCCTTCTTTATCACCGCTATTGTAACGCTCTACGGCTTGCCGACCGAGGGAATGAACTTTTTCATGTGGTATTGCCATTTCTTTAAACGAAGCCTTTGTTCCATATGCCTCTTTTCCAATCGAATCATACCACTTTCCTAGTCGACAATCATGGTGGCTTGCTACAGTAGACAGCTCAATATCTCCACGGTCTAAAATCATATTAACCAAACGTTTTTTCCATAAAATATGATCCGATTTAGCTAATCTCAACACAGCATCTTTTAGCTTCATCTCGCCAAACTCTTGAATTTCACTGACGAGTTTAGATTCCAATGCATCGGTATCATTTAAAGTTTGGCTCACAACTTGGCGACTACTGCTTACCATATTGGCTGTTTCAGCTACAGAAGCCGCCACTTCTTGTGACGCTGCGGATTGATCATGTGTTGCTTGGGTAATTTGATCAACCTCTCCAGCAATCACATTTAAAGCATCATTCATTTCATGCATGCGCTTATTTACTTTACTCATATCCTTATTGCCTTGCTCAACAGCACTAGAAATCTCTTTCGTTACCACTGCAATATTCACCACATCTTCCTGAATTCGATGAACCTTTTCGACAATATTCTCAGTTGCTTGTTTTGTTTGATGCGACAGCTCTTTCACTTCATTTGCTACAACGGCAAAACCTCGACCAACCTCTCCCGCCCTTGCAGCCTCAATGGTTGCATTAAGAGCCAATAAATTGGTTTGGTCCGATATTTTTTTAATCACGCCTAAAATACTATTAATTTCTTGCGATGCCTCTGTCAGTGCCTGAACACGTTCACTGGCTTCATCAACCCGTGTATCAATATGATTCATCGCTTCCACAGCATGGTCGACCGCAACGGTCGCATCTTGGCTTTGTTGATTAGCATGTACAATATTTACATTAACCTGATCAACTCGCTCAGCCACATGCGAAACATTAGCGCTCATTTGCTCACTCGCAGCAGCCATCGCCATTGACCTATCATCAAGATGCGACATGCCTTGCTCTAAATGACCCATACTCATGGTGGTTTCAAATGCATTCATGGTCATATTAACCATATCATCCAATTGTTCTAACATGCGGCTTTCCAACTGTTCCGCTAATGCATTTGCCTGCTGAATCAATGGGTCATTACCACTTGCTCGATAGGTAAAATCACCCACAGCCAACTTAGAAAAAAGTGTTAGGATTTCTTCTTTCATTTGATCCATTATTATCCCCTAGCAAAAAAAGCATTTATTAGACCCAATAAACTAGCAAAACACATGCCATCTTAGCCTAGAAAACCAATCAAATACTTAGTATCGCTATGGCTTCACGAAATCTCGAAACACTTTAACAAGCAATAATAATGTCGGTAATAAGTGCCATATCACATCAAATATATCAATCGCTTTACGAAGTTCGCCTGCTAAGAACATATGATATTTCTCAACCAAGTGAGGTTCTGGCTGAAAAGGCATGAGCGCCATCAATATCGCTACTGCAATTAAAAAAATATACGATATATCATCAATCCACTGCACGTGTCACCTCGCTAATTACTGTCCCAATCCAACACAACTGATTCGGAAAATATATTAAATCACCTGCGGCTTTTCATTGCCTTTTAATAGGCGCACCAACATAAGCGCTGCAAATGCCAAGCCAACCATTGAGACTGCCCCTAAGCCTTGATATTTCAGCCACTGACAAAAGAAAACCCAGACAGAAAGACTTACAAATGCAAGCAACCCACCCACAACTTGTAAAAATTCTCCTGTCATGCCGCCCGTACGCTTTGCTTGTGTGAAAATGGCACGGAAAGGTGTTAGAATAAACAACTCTAAACGTTGCAAGTATTGCGGTCTTTTAAATACAAGCCAAGCCAATGCAATAAGTGCCAATGCAAACACAGCATAATTTACAATCAGCAGGCTAAAATCCATTTTGTCCATCCATACAGGCGGGTCTTGGCGCGTTGTATATGCCTCACTTTGATCAAACGGGTCAGCCCACAACGTTGATGGCCAATATACCAATAACAATCCAATTAATCTCATATATACACCCCTATAATTCAGCATAAAACCATCCTAATTCTTTTGTTTCTCTTCTAAATAACGCATGGCTTGTAAACCAAGTACCATAGCAAACCCCATACCTGCAGCTCCCAACCCGTACCAACCTTTTACATCCAACCAATGACATGCCAATAACCATCCTACAAACATCGGTGAATAAATAAGCCATTGCACAAAAAACGAATGCCCTCGCCCAAGTTTCGACAATACATAGGGAATCAAGCGTAGCCATAAGGACTGGCGATGATACGCAAACAATGTTAACCCCATCAATATTAAAAATAGTGCAAGGTTAAGCACGAAACT
>JAUZQR010000208.1 GCA_030950865.1 Mariprofundaceae bacterium
ACTATTGCCTTCATGACAGACTCCTTACTTATTATTCTACAACTAACTTTTTTCTTTTTTACATGCTTTCAAAACTTGGAAATATGGACTACCCACGATTTTGTAGACATTTGTTATCTTCCAAAAATATCACCTCATAGTCAACTGGTGATACGTTGCCAAGATGGCTATGCCGACGCTTTCGGTTGTAAAATACCTCAATATAATCAAAAATATCTAAGCGTGCGGCATCGCGCGTTTTATAAATCGTCTTTCGAACCCGCTCTTTCTTCAATGAGCTAAAGAACGATTCAGCAACAGCATTATCCCAGCAGTTTCCACGGCGACTCATACTAGCTTTCATATTATGATCTCTGAGGAAACGATGCCAATCATCACTACCATATTGCGAGCCTTGGTCAGAATGAATGATTACTTCACCCTTTGGTCTGCGACGCCAGAAGGCCATCATTAATGCATCTAGCACAATGTCGCGCGTCTGACTTTCTTTCATTGACCAGCCAATAACCTGTCTAGAAAACAAATCCACTATCACAGCCAAATACAACCATCCTTGATGTGTTCTGATATAAGTAATATCTGTTACCCAAGTTTGATTTGGTGCTCCTACTGTAAATTGTCGATTCAAATGGTTAGGTGAGGACTGGGCAGGATGACCTGCCTTATACCTTGGCTTTTTATAGCCTCGCAATGCTTTAATGCCATGTTTTTGCATCAAGCGTGCAACTCGGTTTTCACTGCAAGATTCCCCGATTTCTTGAAGGTCACAGTAAATACGCTTGCTGCCGTATACCCCATCGCTGTCGTCGTAAGATGTGCGAATTAACCCAAGCAATCGATTGTTTTCTTTGGCTCGTCGAGAGTTTGGGTTCTTTAGCCAAGCGTAATAACCACTGTGATGAACACGCATAACTCGGCACATGCTGCGCACTCGAAACTCACAGGAATTATCTCTTATGAACGCATACTTTACCTGGACTCTCTGGCAAAGTACGCGGCGGCCTTTTTTAGTATATCACGCTCTTCTTCAGTCCTTTTTAGTTCAGCTTTAAGCCGAGCAATCTCTGCTTGGCTGCCATCTTTCTGTTTGCTTAGCCCCTTCGCTTTGCGGAGCCATAAATACAAACTCTTTGTTGATATGCCTAATCGCGTTGAAACATCAGCCACTGAATACCCTCGCTCAGTAACTTGCTTAATCGCTTCTGCCCTAAATTCTTCTGTAAATTTCTGTCTCATAAACACCTCTATTGTCATTCCACTTTGGAACTTGATTTGTGTCTACAAATTTAGGGGTAGTCCACGGAGGAGAAATCAATGAATGAGAAACAACTACTAAACAGCTTATTGGAGCTTGAAACAAGACGACAAGAGCAGGATAAAAGGGATTCGGATGTGAAGAAGAACAAGAACTTCATCCAGCTCAATATCCCTCATGGTATCCCTGCTTTATGGCAGGTGATACACAG
>JAUZQR010000209.1 GCA_030950865.1 Mariprofundaceae bacterium
ACGTGGTCTTGCCAATGCCATTGGGACCAATAAGCCCGACACGCTCACCAGCCATGATTTTATGCTCAAAATGATTAGCAATGGTAATCACTTCACCATCAGGGCGTGTGAAGTGATGTGATAATTCGACTGCTTCCATAAGCATTTTGCCCGATTTTACACCACAAGCCACGCGTAAATCGACATCACCACCGCGCATGCGGCGAGATGCCCGCTGTTTTCGCAAATCTTCTAAAGCCCGTACGCGCCCTTCATTGCGACGGCGACGGGCTGGAATGCCACGGCGAATCCAACGTTCCTCACCAGCAAGCATGGTATCAAACTTACGGTTTTGACTTTCCTCAACTGCGAGCATTTCTGCTTTTTTCTCCAAATATTCGGCATAAGAATAAGGAAAGTGGTTTAAATGCCCTCTATCCAGTTCAATAATTTCTTCTGCCACGGCATCTAGGAAATACCTATCATGGGTAATAAATAATACCGAGCCTTGGAAGTTTGCTACAAAATCTTCCAACCATTCAATGGATGCGACATCCAAGTGGTTGGTTGGCTCATCAAGTAATAAAATATCAGGATTGGAAACCACAGCTCTAGCCAATGCAACACGGCGTAGCCAACCACCAGAGAGCTCGCCTACATCGCGTTGAGGTTCCAAACTTAGCTTTGAAATAGCCATCTCAATGCGTGCATGTAGCTGCCATGCTCCAGCATGTTCTAGCTCAGTTTGCAATGAGGAAACGTGTTTGAGGGCTGTATCGGAGGCATCATGCTGTAATTTTTGCAAGGCAATTTGATAGTCTTCAAGCAATGTTGCCACAGGACCTAGCCCATCTGCCACAACATGAAATACTGTTTGACCCTCATCAAAATGTGGTGCTTGTGGCAAATAAGCAACCTTTGCACCATTGCGTAATGTGATGCTCCCACTATCACTATCAACCAAGCCAGCCATGATTTTAAGCAGTGTTGATTTGCCCTCACCATTACGACCAATCAGCCCGATGCGTACACCCTTGCCAATATTGAGACTGACATCATCGAGCAGGACTTGGGAGCCAAAGCTTTTATCAAGGTGGTTTAAGGTCATCATAGGCATGGGCAAATACTAACCTTGATAGGACATATACTTCTACCCATCACTTTTTTATTGTAGGTTTGGCTAATGTTTTCCGGGCAACAAAAAATATGTGCTAAGATGTGTGATTGGTTATGTAAAGCCAGTTTGTTTGGCATGTTTTTTTTATATGCTGGTTATGGCCATGCTGAAGAACTGGCAGATATTCGGATTGATATAAGCCAGCCTGTTATTTATTGTGATATTTCTACTGATATGGGTGTTGATGGGCTGGAACTTGCTCTTAACGAAGGCAGCTTAATGACCTATGTTTGGGAAATTATCATTGAAGAAAAGCGTGACTACTGGCTAAATAAAGATATTGGCAGTGTGCAATTTAGCCGTCAGGTTGTGCCAGACTTACTTTCTCGCCAATGGCTGTTAAAAGATAGCAACAGCGGCATTACCAGTGCAACGCTATTGACCCGTAAAGCGGTTTCTTTTTTAGCCAGTTTGAAACACTTTCCTGTTATTGATAAAAGCCTGTTGCAGCCTGGTGCAAGTTATACGATTAGAGCGAAGCTATATATTGAAGAAGGTGAAGTAAGTGAGCATTGGTGGAATGTCGTGACCAAGCTTGGAAAAACTGTCGCTATAGGAAGCTTTACCCTGCCATGAGTTTATGGGTAAAAATTCTACCGCTGCTGCTATCTACAGCACTTTGGGTGGTGATTGTATGGTTATGGCCAAGTCATACGAGCGCCGATTTGCAAGTGGTGGCGTGGGTTAATATTAGCATGTTGTTTGTGCTATCCATGCTGTTGTTTTCATACGGGGTAAAATTATTTCTGCAAAAAAAAGAGCCGCGCCCAGGCTCACGCTTGCGCGCCAAGCTGGTGATTGGTGCCGTGGGAATGCTGTTAATTCCCGCAGGAACACTGCAAATTGCAGCCAATCAAATGGTCGAAAAAGGCATGAATGTTTGGTTTGATGTGCGTGTGGACACCTTGTTGGATAGGGCTTTGAGTCTAGCGCAGGGTTTTTATGGGCGTATTGATCAAGATATGCGGAATAATCTTGCGCAATACATGAATGATGATGCGCTATTATCGGATATTGCGAATTTACCTGCGAGCTATAGAAGTTTAAATGCTCGTATGACGGAGGTATTAAGGCGTGAAGGATGGCAGAGTATTCAGTTGTATGATCGCAATGAGCGCTTGGTTGCAGCAGTACAGGCCGAAGGATTATCTGATTTTAAGCCCGAAGCATTTACTGAGCAAGCGCTTGTAACGTTAGCCATGGGCAGGATAAGCAGTGAGCTGTCGAATTTACAAAATGAAGAAATGTTGATTGCTTACGCACCGATTCGTATCGAGCAGCATACGGTTGCTTTACTTAAGGTGAAAACAATCCTGCCTGCAGGATTGATTCAACATGCTCGGGCTGTGGAGTCAGATTATAGGACTTACAAAGAGCTAGAGCGTCACCGTCAATCCATTCGAGATATATTTACCCATGCGATGTTGTTTATTACGCTGGTTATTGTTTTGGTAGTTGGTTTTGTTGCAGTACTTTTTTCACGACGTTTAACCAGTCCTGTGGGGCAACTGGCAGAAGCTCTTAAAAAAATTACAGATGGGAATCTTGATGTGTCAATTCCCAATGCATCCGATGATGAACTGGGTGATTTGGTGCATTCTTTTAATCGCATGGCTTTACACATGAAACAAAATGTGGAGGCCATTGAAAAGGCACAATTGGATTTAAGTGACGCTTTAACCAGTAGTCGTCAGCGGCAATATGTTTTGGAAACATTGCTTGCTAACTTGCAGAGTGGTGTATTGCTGCTGAATGAACATGGAGAAATTCGCCTGATGAATCAATCATTGCGTGAACTACTTGTTTTACAGGCTAGTGATTGGACGAGTGGTCGTAATTTTAGTGATTTAAGTCGAGGTAAGTTGCATTTGGTGCATGATTTTTATGATGAGCTGAGTCATCAGAAGAATGAAACGCTGCAACGTGAATTAGAGATTACTATTCAAGGAAAAAAACGCCATTTGTTGGCACGTGGCGCACGTTTGAATGCATCAGGGCTATCTGGTTTTTCTGGTTATTTGTTATTGTTGGATGATGTGAGTCAATTGGCGGAGGCACAGCGTCATCGGGCTTGGTCTGAAGTGGCACAGCGTCTGGCGCATGAGATTAAAAACCCGCTTACACCGATTAAACTAGCTACGGAACGCTTGCAAAGGCGGTTTCGTTCGCAGGTGGATAACCATGATGTGTTTGATAGTTGTACGCATGCGGTTATCTCACAAGTTGAACGTTTGCAACGCTTAATTGTCGACTTCTCAACACTGGCTCGCTTGCCAAAACCCCATTGTAAACAGGTTCAATGTGCAACATTTGTGCAGGAATTGCGTGATTTATATAGTGCTTATCCACGTGTGCGTGTTGCAGATATGCCAGCTAATTTATCATGTTATTGCGATGCCGACCAAGTACGGCAAATTCTCATTAATCTTATGGAAAATGCTTTGGCTGCAACAGAAGATGAGCAAAAGCATATCCGTTTATATCTTACACACGATGATGATATGGTGCGCTTTCATATTGAAGATGATGGTGATGGCATACCTGAATCAGTACGTGAACATATATTTGAAGCATATTACTCAACAAAATCGACGGGCTCTGGTTTGGGTTTATCTATCGCAAAACGTATTGCAGATGAGCATGGCGGTAGTTTATCCTTGGAGTCAAGTAGTAGTCCGACACATTTTTGTTTGGCTTTACTCACGCAAGCACCACAAGAAAATGCCATTAAAAAGGTTACGGAGGAGATATGAGCGCACGTATCATGATTGTTGATGATGAACCAGCTATCCGTGAATCTTTGCAAGGGTTATTTGAAGATGAAGATTATATCGTGAGCCTAGCGCCATCGGGTGAAGAGGCTGTTGCACGATTTCGTAAGCAAGCTGTGGATTGTGTATTACTGGATATTTGGATGCCGGGTATTGATGGGCTAGAGACAATGCTGCGCTTGCATCAACTGGATGATGAATTGCCCATTATTATCATGTCTGGTCATGCAACGATAGATACAGCTGTACGGGCGACACGTCAGGGTGCGTTTGATTTTGTTGAAAAACCACTGTCCTCTGAAAAGCTACTTGTATTGGCGCGTAATGCTCTTGAAAAACGTAAGCTGACACGTGAAAATACAGAACTTAAGCAAAATATACAGCAGCAATCACGCCATGAATTGATGGGTGATAGTCCTGCAATCTGTAAAGTTCGAGAACTTATTCAACGTGTGGCGGTCACCGATACAGCGGTATTATTACTGGGCGAACACGGGACGGGAAAAGCTGTTGCGGCACGTATGTTGCACCAACAGTCCAAGCGCGCAGAAAATCCATTTATGGACATTAATATTGCCAGTATTCCTGATGGAAAAATAGATTCTGAGTTGTTTGGGCATGAAAAAGGTGCTTTTCCAGGTGCATTGCATATGCAGCGCGGACGTTTTGAAGCAGGGCACGGAGGCAGTTTGTTTCTTGATGAAATTGGTGAGTTGAGCCTTAGTGCGCAAGCCAAAATTCTTCGTGCTATGCAAGAGAGGCGCATTCAACGATTGGGAAATCCAGCCAATATACCTGCCAACGTTCGTATTTTGGGGGCAACATCATCAAACCCTGAAACCATGTTGCAACGAGGTGTGTTGCGAGAGGATTTTTATTACCGGTTAAATGTGATTACTATACAGTTACCAAGCCTGCGTGAACGTATAGAAGATTTGCCATTATTAATTGAAACGCTTGCTTTGGAGCAAGCCGCACTTTTGGGTGGTGATGCGGTGCAGTTTACGAAGTCTGCACAGAACCTTATGGCGGGTTATGCATGGGCAGGCAATGTGCGCGAATTACGCAATTATATTGAACGTTGTCATATTCTGCAGCCTGGGGAAGAGATTACGGCTGAGTCTATGCCGCCATTGGATATGGCAAAGCAGGCTAGCAGTAAGCCGAACATTGTGGTTGCAGATGATGAGGATCATAATTTCAATCATGCGCGCGAGCATTTTGAGCGTGGCTATTTATTACATCATCTTGATAAACACGCTTGGAACATTAGCCATACAGCTGCAGATATTGGTATGGAACGAAGTCAATTACACCGTAAGATAAAACACTTCTCACTGACTCAAATGGAGAAAGACCAATGAATGTTTTGATTTTAGGCGCAGGTGAAGTGGGCTTTCATATTGCCCAACGTTTGGCATCAGAAGGAAACAATGTTTCGGTGATTGATAATG
>JAUZQR010000021.1 GCA_030950865.1 Mariprofundaceae bacterium
CATAGTCTGTCTCCAGGACGAATGATTGCGTTTTTAGATAGTTGATTGGCACGAGAAATAGCGTGTGTGGATGTGCCAAAACGTCGTGATATGCTCCATAAAGAATCGCCTTTATGGACTTTATAACGAATGCGGCGACCTTGAGATAACAAGGGATTACTGGCTGCTGTAGCGCGCGCAAAAGAATAAGCGGGTACAGTAATAGGCATGCCGATTTTTAAGGTGCGTGGAAGTTTGGGGTTGAGTTTATGGAGGTGGGTAACATTGGTATGATGTTGATGTGCTAGTTTCCATAAAGAATCGCCTGATTGAACTTTTATTTTAATGTGTTTTGGGCGATGGATTTTTTGCTGTTTTTGCAAAGAAAGAAGGTTCTTTTTAGGGGCATGAATGGTGATGTCATGGCGTAAGTATTGGCTATAGTGCAAGCCTGGGTTGATTTGAAATAAAAGTAACTTGGGTAGCTTGGATGAGTTTGCAAGCTGTTTAAGATCAACAGGGGCATGCAAAGTCATTGTTTGGGTTGGAATAGGGTCAGGGAAAGCGATTGTTTGCATATTAAATAAGGCAGTAAGCCCAATAATTTGCCGCACATAATTACGAGTCTCTATGGGTACGGGCATGTTTTCTAACCCATCATCCAATGTCCATGCGGTCTTTCTCAAGCGTTTTGCAAGCCCATATGGACCCATATTGTAAGCTGCAAATGCCAATGGCCAGTTGCCAAATCGTTTGTATTGGGTTTGTAAATATGTAACAGCAGCGCGGGTTGATTTTTCCACATCGCGTCGCCCATCGCGATAAGGATTCTTTTTAATGCCAAGGTGTTGCGCAGTGCCTGGCATAAGTTGCCATAAACCCATCGCACCAGTGCGAGACAATGCGTAAGGTTGGTAGCCTGATTCTACAATGGGAATAAGCTGTAATGAAAGCGGCGCATTCATGCTTGCCAATGTATCAATAAGACGTTGACGAACAAAAGTCGAGCGTTTCATGATACGTGGCCAATGTGGAAGTATATGCTTTTTCGCTGAAGCTTGGGCGCGAGCAATGTCTTGAGGTAGTAGCCCTTGTAAGAAGGCATCCTGTGATATAAAGGTAGTATCTTTTGGTGTGTTTAGGTGCTTGTTTTCTAAGGTGGCGGTCGGTTTTTTTATGTTTTTAGAAAGTGATGCCAATGATGTTTTTGTAGCATGTGAGCAGGCACCAAGCATGAGTAATGTGGAAATGAGACATAATGTAAGCATAAGCTTTTTTTGATTGAGCATTGCGGCAGGCTAACGCCTTATTTTATAAAGCATATGATTTAATCAGATATTTTTGAGTAATGAAAGTATAAAGTTTAGTAAGCTGCTGCATGTAAGGTGACTGGTAGCATGCAAAAATATCAGTTTTTCCTGTTAAGAAAATATGAATGAGCTATGAAAATTACTGGCATGGTTATTGTCTTGATTTTAGAGGCTTCGAGCATTATGTTCACGTGTACAATGAGTTTTTTCCTTAAGATAATTATGGGTTTTATATGCTACTAGCGCAGCAGCGATATTTGGTGGAACGTGGCGTTGTCTCTCAAGAGCAGGTTGATGATGCTTTGCAAATGCAAGAAACTGAGAGAAAAGGCTTATTGTTTTCTTTGCTTACTGTTGATGGTGTTGATGCAAACGCTGTGCTGCAAACACTTGCACGTATTTACAAGGTTCCCTATTTGGATGTGTCTAACTTTAAGCCCAGTGATAATGTTTTAAAGGTGTGTCCAGAGAAACTCTGTTTGGATTTTTCCTTTATACCTGTGGGCGAACAGGGTGGTGAACTGGTTGTGGCAATGGGTAATCCGATGGATTTTGCTGCTTTGGATGCCCTGCAGTTTAAGTTAGGACGGCGTGTTAAAGCGATTTTTGCACGTCCTGATGCTGTTCAAAGAAAAATTCGAGAGCTTTATCAAGGTGACGCAGCTTTTGAAGATGCGATGTCTAGCTTAGAAGAGGATGGTAGCTTTTCGACAGAAAGCGATGAAGATAAAGATGATACTGATATTGCGGCGCTGAAAAAAGGCGCGGCTGATTCACCGATTATTAAATTGGTGAATGGTATTATGGTTCAAGCGATGAAAATGGGTTCATCGGATATTCATATTGAAGCTGGCGAGCGGGTAAGCGTGGTTCGTATGCGTGTAGATGGACGTTTACGCTCGGCACTGAAGTTTCCTGTAAAAGCGCATCCTTTGGTGCTTTCACGCATTAAAATTATATCTAATTTGGATATTTCCAATACACGAACACCGCAAGATGGTCGTACGCGTGTGAAATTGTGGGGCAAAAGCTTTGATATGCGTGTATCGACATTGCCTTCGATGCACGGTGAAAAAGCCGTATTACGTATTTTGGATAAAAGTGGTCTATCATTAGATTTGAATATTTTAGGCTTTGAGAAACTGGCTGATCAACGGGTGCGTGAGTGCATTGCCAGACCGACAGGCGCAGTGTTGGTTACAGGTCCGACGGGTTCGGGTAAAACAACCACGCTTTATTCATTCTTGCATCATATCAATGATGCAGAAAGCAATCTGATTACGGTGGAAGACCCAGTTGAGTTTCAACTAAAGGGCATCAACCAAGTACAAGTGAATTCAAAAACAGGCATGACGTTTGCTGCTGCTTTGCGCTCTATTTTGCGACAGGATCCTGACGTTGTCATGGTGGGTGAAATCCGTGATGAAGAAACTGCTGCGATTGCCTTGCATGCAGCTCAAACAGGGCATTTGGTGCTTTCAACCCTGCATACCAATGATGCACCATCCACAATTACACGTCTCATCGAAATGGGTATTGAATCAAGCATGCTGGCATCATCGCTAAACTTGGTGGTAGCACAGCGCTTGGCGCGTCGTTTATGCGCTAAGTGTAAAAAGAAAGCGCGACCTGATAAAGAGTTTTGTGAACGCTTTGATATTCCTGAAAGTTTAATGTTTTATGAACCTGTTGGTTGTAAAGCCTGTATGAATATTGGTTATAAAGGTCGTTTGGGTGTGCATGAGGTTTTGTACGTTAATGATCGCATGAAGGAGCTGATAGCGCGCGGTGCAGCAGATAGTGATTTGATGCTGGTAGCGCGCGAAGAAGGCATGTTTTGTTTATTTGAAGATGGTTTGAATAAAGCTTTGGCTGGCTTAACGAGCATTGCTGAGGTATTGCGCAATTCTACGCCTCCAGAAGGATTTAAGCTTGCTGAGCGACTAACCTCTGATGGAAGCTTGATGTCTTTGGGTGAAGCTGTAAAAATGAGGGATGTGAAACGTTCATCCTTATCGGTGAACTCAGGCAAAAAAACAATATTGGTTGTGGATGATTCAACGAGTATTCGTAATCTTGTGAAATTTGTTTTGCAATCGGATGGTTTTGAAGTTTTAGAGGCAGAGGATGGGCAACAGGGTTGGGATATTTTGCAACGCTTATCATCATCCATTGATTTGGTGGTTACAGATTATGAAATGCCCAATATGTCTGGCTTAGAGTTTGTAGAAAAAGTGCGTGAACATCATGGCTTTGGCGGCATTCCTTTGATTCTTTTAACATCACGTAAAGATGAAGATGACGAGGTGTTTTTACTTGATTCTGGAGCGGATGATTATATCTGTAAGCCTGTAGAGCCGATGAAGTTACAAGCGCGGGTACGCAAGATTCTTACAATGTATGCACGCATTAGTGCAGCTGCCCAGGGGAGGAGTTAACCATGCAGGAAAGTGAGGAAGTAGGGCAGGGCATAACAGAGGAAGTTTTGCAAGATGATGGTTCGATGCCTGAAATGGGCGCTGCTTACGCTGAATTGATGCAGATTAATATGGCAGGCGAGTCGGTATTGATTCCTGTATCGGATGTTTCGGAAGTCGTTCGTTTGCAGCCATTAAGCCTAGTGCCCATGGCACCAGATCATTTGCTCGGCGTGTGTAATGTTCATGGGCATATTTTGTGTGTGATTGACCCATGTCGTGTGATGCATCTTGAGGGGAAAGCTGCTGAGGATAGTGCAGCAAGCCGTTTTGTGAGTTTAAGGCATTCTGTTATGAATTTGGCTTTGCGGGTGGATAGCGTGTCTGAGCTATTTAGGGTTCAAGAAAGTGAATTGTCTGAGCTAAGTGATGATTCAAGTGCATTTTTTCGTGGTAGCATAAATATCGATGGGCATGCATACCGCGTCATAGACACGGCTGCGCTATTTGCATAGCGAGTTGGTGTTTGTGTATTGATTAAAGCTATGAATCATGCACTATGCACTCACTATTAGTATTGTGCGTGAAATTTAGTAATGTTAGAAAACAAGAAAGCTTGTGGAGAGACCTATGGTAGATGAAAAGAAACGTGATGTGAAAAGTATAAGGGACTTGGCGCGG
>JAUZQR010000210.1 GCA_030950865.1 Mariprofundaceae bacterium
GCTCCTGCTAAAATCTGATTATGCGTGAATGACAGAGCAATCAACCCCATCATTAGAAAACCAAAGCGAGGGTGCATCAACACCCATTCCATATGGTGGTAAAAAAGTGGTCTATCATTGAATACGGATTTCATATAAGCCTCATCCTGATTAATACCCAAAATTCATCACAAAACTATTGCTTATCGCATAAAACTTGAACTGGACTACAAGCAGTTTTATTATCTCTCAAGTTATGTGTTTCATTCGTGATAGTTAGTCATTGCATTGGGTTTTTCTTTGCTTCGCTTAACTACGCAAGGTTAATGCCATATATTTGTAGGGTCTTTTGCACTCGCATCGTGATGACATGCCTTTAAATTATCATAATGAATATCATCATGAACCATGCAATGCCAAACAAGGATTTATACAAACAATGAATAAATTAGCCGCACAATTAACGCAAAACTTCGATAATACCATTGATTGATAGCCACTGTCATTTAGATGACCCACGTTTTTCAAGCGATTTAGAAGCGGTGCTTTTGCGGGCCAAACAATCGAATATTCAACACTTGGTTATTCCTGGGGTGCAGCATCAGCAATGGTCTACACAGTTGCTTTTAGCAGAGAAACATCAAAATATTTCTAATGCTTTTGGCATTCACCCATGGTATTGCGAGCAACACAACGATTCACACTTGTATCAACTTGAAACACTGTTACCCCATGCCATCGCAGTGGGTGAATGTGGGCTTGATTTCACAGCGGGTAAACCCGCAGAGGATATACAGCAATATTTTTTTCAAAAGCAACTAGAATTCGCACAACAATTTGATTTACCACTTATTATTCACAGTGTTAAATCAGCAGATTCAGTGGTAATACAACTACGCTCTTACCCACACCTTCGTGGTGTGATTCATGGGTTTTCGGGTAGTATACAGCAGGCTAACAACTTCATACGTTTGGGTTTTCATATTGGTGTTGGTACACGTTTATTGCAGCAAAGAGATCAAAAAACCAATACCTTGTTACGCGAAATACCACTAGAATTGACACTACTAGAAAGCGATGCTCCTGATGGTTTGGGTAAACACCAGCGTAATGAGCCAGCCAACTTGATTGATGTCACACAGTCACTGGCACATGTCAAAAATATTCCGTTAGAATTCGTGCAAAAACAATGCACATTAAATACCAAGGAGCTTTTTTCATTATGAGCCAAAACATCAACCCACTTCACGAACGCACCCATATCCTTATCGGTGATGAAGGTATTGCCAAGCTTGCCAGCAAACATGTGCTTATTATTGGGCTTGGTGGCGTAGGCGGCGCTGCTACGGAAGCCATTGCCCGCATTGGCATTGGTCATATTACCTTGCTTGACCATGATGTGGTTGGTTTATCCAACCTCAACCGTCAACTGATTACCTTACAATCCAACCTTGGAGAAAAGAAAACGACTGTTGCAGCCAAACGTATCGCAGACATCAATCCCGATGCACAGGTCACCATACGTGACGAATTTATTCACCCTGATAATGTCGAAGCACTATTAGCAGAACTAAAACCTGACTATGTATTGGATTGTATTGATTCAGTGGTATGCAAAGCTGCATTGATTCATGCATGTCAAAAAGCAGGGATTGCGATTATCACCAGCCTTGGTGCGGGTGGTCGATTTGATGTTAGCAAAACCGAAGTCACCACATTGAAAAAAACGCATACCTGCGGTCTGGCTCGCGCCTTACGTACTCGCTTACGAAAAATTGGCGGTTCACTGAACCACCCTGTCATTTTTTCTTCTGAACCAGCTATCAATGCTTCATCACACCAAGCTATTCCAAGTGATCCCGATGCAAGACCGCGCGCCACCAATGGCACGATTTCATATTTACCCAATATCTTTGGTTTTATGACAGCAGGTTATGCCATTCAACACATGTTAAAAGACGACTAATCTCCCACACATAGTTTGCTAAAAAAAGCATTGCTATCTATTTATTGTGTGCTTGTTACTATGCGCGCGATTTTATAGGTCTCCGAACCGATTCGGTGACACTCTGAGGTAAACATTACATGTCACGCAAATTACGCAATATCGCCATCATCGCTCACGTGGATCATGGCAAAACTACACTGGTGGATGAGCTGCTAAAACAGTCAGGAACATTTGATGATGTTCGCGAAGAACAAGATACCTGTGTCATGGATTCCAATGCTATTGAAAAAGAACGTGGCATTACCATTTTGGCAAAAAACACCGCCATTGATTACAAGGACTATCATATCAACATCGTTGACACCCCAGGCCATGCGGACTTCGGCGGCGAAGTTGAACGTGTACTAAACATGGTGGATGGCGTGGTATTGTTGGTGGATGCGGCTGAAGGCCCGATGCCACAAACGCGTTTTGTAACCTCTAAAGCATTGGCTTTAGGCTTAAAACCTATCGTTGTAGT
>JAUZQR010000211.1 GCA_030950865.1 Mariprofundaceae bacterium
TGACAATAGGCAGGCAAATAAATCCCCTGCTGCGTTACAGGCAAGCCCAAAGTCTCTAAACGCCCAGCCCATGCTTTACCACTACCAATCATCATCGCCTTAGCCTTATCAATCATGGACTGCACACGAGCTTCTCTTTGGGCATAAAAACTCAATCGCGCTTCATCATATAAACCCAAACGAACAGCCGTCACACCCAAACGCAAATCAGCATTATCTTCTCGCAAATACAAACGAAACTCCGCACGCGATGTAAACATGCGATACGGCTCACTCACGCCTTTTGTTACCAAGTCATCCACCATCACGCCCAAATAAGCTTCTGACCTATCAGGAATCCAGACTTCTAAATCACACGCCAGTGCAGCTGCATTAATACCTGCTAAAAGACCTTGTGCAGCAGCCTCTTCATAGCCTGTTGTACCATTAATTTGACCGGCATGAAAAAGCCCCGCAACCTTCTTACACTCCAGTGTTGGTTTTAGTTCAGTCGGATAAACATAGTCATATTCAATGGCGTAACCTGGTCGAATAATCAGTGCCTTCTCCAGCCCTGGTATTGAACGCACGACCTTCCACTGAACATCAATAGGTAAGGATGTCGAAATACCATTTGGATATACCTCTGCATGATCCTTACCTTCTGGTTCTAGAAAAATCTGATGGCTATCTTTATCTGCAAATCGAACCACTTTATCTTCAATACTTGGACAATAACGCGGCCCCTTGCTTTCAATATCACCCGAATACATAGGGGAGCGCGATAGGTTTTCACGAATAATATCATGGGTCTTATTTGTTGTGCGAGTAATCGCACATGGGATTTGATCTTGTGTCACGGAGCTGTTCATGCCTGCAAAAGGTAACGCGTCATACTCGCCAGGCTGTTGATCCAAAGCATCCCACGCAATGCTATTCTTATCCAAACGTGGAGGCGTACCTGTTTTTAAGCGCCCCAAGCGCAATTCTTTTTGATACAACTCTTGCGTTAACCCCTCAATACCCGCATCACCTGATCGACCTGCTGAAAACTTTTTGTCACCCACATGAATAAGCCCGCCAAGAAATGTTCCCGTCGTAAGCACAACAGCTTTTGCATAATGACTTATACCAAGCTCATCAATCACCCCTACCACACTATCACCATCAAAGATTAACTCATTGATTGAGCCTTGATGCAATGAAAGATTGCTTTGTTGATCAAGGAGTTCACGCATCGCCATATGATATATTCTTCGGTCACACTGAGCCCGCGTCGAGCGAACAGCTGGTCCTTTACGTTGATTTAACACACGGTATTGAATCGCAGACTTATCCGCACATATACCCATCAAGCCGCCAAGCGCATCCACCTCTTTTACCAAATGGCTCTTGCCAATGCCACCAATAGCTGGGTTGCAAGACATCTTAGCAATGGTATCAAGGTTCTGTGTTATCAACCTAACCTTTGCACCTCGACGCGCAGCTGATGCCGCAGCTTCGCAACCTGCATGCCCTGCACCAACAACAATGACATCTACAATACCATCAGGATGTTTCACGTGAAACACTTCATTACTCTTCATCCTGCAAGCATAATTTATACAAGCATGAAATCCATACATCTAAACTAAAACCACAATATAAGGGGTCGATATTTTAGAAATATTCCATATATTGATTTTAAGACATAAAAAAAGGAGGCCTAAGCCTCCTTTTTAAGCATAAGAAAATATTCTTATTTACGATTTTTCATTAGATCGTGAATGATTGGCGCTAAAATCAACTCCATTGCCAATAACATTTTAGAAGATGGTAATACAATAGTATTACGACGCGACATAAATGAACCGCTCAACATAGATAGCAGCCATGGAAAATCAACACCCCACTTTTGAGGATTACGAATACGAATCACCATCAAGCTTTCATCAGGCGTAGGCACATCACGCGCAATAAATGGGTTGGACGTATCCACCAAAGGCACACGCTGGAAGTTAATGTCGGTATGTGTGAACTGCGGCGTAATAAAGTGAACATAATCATGCATGCGTGATAAAATATTCTCAACAACAGCTTCAGCAGAATAACCACGCATCGCAGTATCACGATGAACCTTCTGGATCCACTCCAAATTCACTACAGGCACAATACCCATCATCAAGTCAGTGTATGGGCGAACTTCTTCTACACCGCCATGTAAACCTTCATAAAACAATACATCTGAGCCTTCACCAATATCGCGCCAGTCAGTAAACTTGCCTGAATCAACGCCATATACTTTGGCTTCTTCATCATCATGAACATACGTACGAGCCTTGCCCTTACCCTCTTCACCATAACCTTTAAAAAGCTCTGCAATTTTATCAAACAGGTTTGCTTCGTCAGAAAAGTGGCTTAAGCGCTTACCAGCAGCTTCAAACTCTTTCGCCTTTTCTTTAAATTCAATGCGACCATATTTATGAAAACAATCGCCTTCTACAACCGCTGGTGTAATATTTTCGCGACGAAAAATGTGCTCCAATGCGACCTTGGCTGTACTTGTACCTGCACCAGAAGAACCAGTTACAGAAATTACAGGATGCTTAACAGACATATATACCCCTCTCCTACTTGCTTAAAATCTCAATCATTTTTAATAATTTTTTTATGCATTAAACGCAAGATAAAACCTTTTCAGCAAGTATTCGTTCAAACCACTGGCTGAAAAAGTCTCACCACCACATTTAATGTTATAGCTTAAAAAGCCAGCTAAAAATGAGAAGGTGCATTATGGACTTAGATAGCCCTCGATTCAAGAAAAAACACCATAAAAGTACTAGAAAACACTATTTTCCGACACAGAATTCTGAAAAAACCCTATCTAAAATATATTCCACATCACCCACACCAACAATCACACCCAAAGCCGACCAAGCCCGCCTTAGCTCCAAGGCTGCTAAGTCCAACTGTTCTTCACACAGCAGCATGGGTATCGCCGCTTGCACATAATGCTCAGCCTCTTGAATCGCAATGCGATGACGTTCATTGGTCACAAAAACATCTTCGCCATCCACAAGCTTTTCCCCCAACATATCTGCGAGAGCTTTTAAAAGCTTATCCAGGCCTTCGCCTGTATGTGCCGACAAGGAAATACC
>JAUZQR010000212.1 GCA_030950865.1 Mariprofundaceae bacterium
ACGTACCATTTTGTACCAGTACGGTTGCCACAGGACCACGACCTTTATCCAAGCGTGATTCAACCACAACACCACGACCCACACCTTCAGGGTTTGCTTTCAGCTCCAAGACTTCTGTTTGCAATGCAAGCATTTCAAGCAAATCTTCCAAGCCTTGCCCCGTATGTGCAGAAACTTCTACAAAAATCGTGTCTCCACCCCAATCTTCGGGGATAATTTCGTGTTCAGATAATTGACGTTTCACATTTTCAGGGTTCGCGCCCTCTTTATCCATTTTATTGATTGCAACAATAATCGGTACACCAGCAGATTTTGCATGACTCAAAGCTTCAACTGTTTGAGGCATTACACCATCATCAGCAGCCACGACCAATACCGCCACATCCGTCAATTTCGCACCACGTGCACGCAGGCTGGTAAATGCTTCATGACCAGGCGTATCAACAAACACCACACGCTCTCCACCATCAAGTTTCACCATATAGGCACCGATATGCTGGGTAATACCACCTGCCTCACCATCAGCAATATGGGCTTTACGCAAGGCATCAAGAATCGATGTTTTACCATGATCCACATGCCCCATCACCACCACGACAGGAGGACGAGGCAACAAACCTTCGTCATCTTCATCAATGACTTCAGCCAATACATCTTCCACGGCAGCTTCATTGATAAGCTTGGCCTTATGACCAAATTCTTCCACGAGCAATATCGCAGTATCAGCATCAATATTATCATTGATAGCCACTATAGAGCCCATTTCCATTAATTTTTTCAAAACCTCAGTGGTTTTAGTTGCCATACGACTTGCCAACTCAGATACAACAATAGGGTTGGTCACTTCCACTTCACGAATCACAAATGCTTCATCATCTTTGGTGATAATATTGGCACCACGACGACGACCGCCCTTTGCCAATCTTGCCATACGCTCTTCCTGCTGAGGCGTAAGTACTTCATGGCGCTTGGATGAATAAGAACGACGTGCAGCCTTTTCCGCAGGTGATAAACGACGCTGTTGTTGACGCTGCGGACCACCTGGGCCACGGCGTTTTATGCCTGCTGGTGCCGTTGGTGCATTCGGATCTGTTGTTACAGCAACTGATGGTCGGCGTGTTATGCCTGCACCTGTGTTTGCACCCGCTGGACGATTCGGACGAGCACCACCACGATTGGCGTTATTCTCACGACGACGATCATTACGCTCTTTAGTAATTTTCGCTTCAATTTGTTTTAATGATGATTTTGGCGCTTTTGATGCAGCAATTTGAGCTGGGGTTAAACCAGTACGAATCGTTGTTCGAGGTCCTGATGCAGGACGTTTTTGTTGACCCGCACCACCTGCCGCTGGGCGATTTGGGTTTGGACGTACGCCAGGACGTGTCGAACGGTTTGGATTTGGACGCTCACTTGGACGTGTTGAACGGTTCGGGTTTGGACGCTCACCTGGACGTGTTGAACGGTTCGGGTTTGGGCGCTCACCTGGACGTGTTGAACGGTTCGGGTTTGGACGTGATGATGTACGTGCTTCCGCACGTTTTGCACGGGCTTCTTGCTCACGAACCTTAGCTTGCTCTTTATTTTTCTCAACAGCTTGGGCTGCCATTTGCGCTGGAGAAAGCTTTTTAACAGCAGGTTTCTTAGTAATTTTAGGCTCGGTTTTAGCTGGAGACTTTTGCTTTGTTACAACTGGTTTTTCTTTGGCTGCAGGCTTCTTCACTTCAGGTGTTTTTTTCACCTCAACAGCTTGTTTAGCCTCTGTATTCACTTCCACCTTTTCAGGCGCGGCTACTGACTCTTTCTTTAATGAAAGTTTACCATCTGAAGCTGCTGTTGATTTAGCAACACTATCAGCAGGTTTGGGTGCTGCGCGGCGACGGCGAACTGCAACTTGCACCGTGCGACCTCGACCTTCAACGCTGGAACTACGCTCTTGCTGCCCAGTCACAACAGGGCGACTCAAGGTCAATGTTTTTCCTCCAGAACCACTTTTCGCAGGTTCTTTCAAGTTCGCCTTGATTTTACCTGTGTCTTCATCATTCAACATCGTGGTTGGACCTGTAACAGCAACACCACAGCTACTAGCTGCGCGTTTTACATCTGCCACTTCAACATTCAGTTCTTTTGCCAATTCGAGCACGCGTTTATTCGCCATTGCTTACCTTGCTTCCTTTTATTCGCCCATACCAGGCGCAATACCGTTGTAACTTCGCTGTTTTTTTAGAAACAGACAATGCTACCACAGACATTTTACCTCGCTGAAAGACATTTACCAGACAAGCCTCTGGCAAACCATTCAACGACGTTGTTTTCAACCCTGCCTCACCACGCTTTTTAACAGCATCCATGACTTGCCGTACCAAAGCCTGACCCGCTTCTTCTGCCAATAGCAGTAGAAGCTCCGCATTCTTCCACATTTGATGCATCACTGCATCCCTTCCAATCGCAGCACCTAATTTCAAGCGCGTTAACTGCAAGGCAATGTGTTGCGAGAGAATATCCAATAAACGCTCTTGCAACCCATACCACTGTGGAAGAACTACCTTATGTTTGTTTCGCAACACGCCCAACCGCTTATCATTCAGCGACGATAGGCATGACTCATCCATACATAAATAAAACCCTCTTCCAGGGGCTTTTGCCAACAAATCTGGCCAAATTTTACCCGACTCATCAACAACTAATCGTAACATAGATGATTTCTCATCTTTTTTACGACAGGCAAAACATGACCGTACAGATGTGCGGCTATGTTTTAAATCATTATTCAAACCAACCACTAGCCTCACGTGCTGCAATAATCAAAGCATCTGCCGCTTCACGTTCTAGACCTTCAATGCCTTCAAGATCATCCCCAGCCGCATCCGCTAAAACTTCAACTGAAAGCATATTATGCTCTGCCAATTGCGCTGCAATTTCACGCGTCATGCCTGGCAAATCCAACAATGACACACTGTTTTCATCACCATCTTCTGAGGATTTCTGCAATGCTTGATCCAACAATGCATTACGCGCACGTTTTTGAATCTCTAGTGCCAAATCATCATCCAAGCCTTCAACCGCAGCAATGTCAGCAACCTCACAATAAGCTAAATCAGCCAATGACATAAAGCCTTCTGCTACCAACAAATCAGCAAAATCAGCATCAACATCCAAGCTAGCAACAAAAGCTTCTTTTGCTGCCCCGATTTCTTCCGCACGTTTTTCTTGCTCTTCACCCGTAGTCATCAACTCAATATTCCAACCCGTTAGCTCTGATGCAAGGCGAACATTCTGTCCACGGCGACCAATTGCAATGGCCAAATTCTCTTCATCTACAGCCACTTCAATGGTATTACTCTCTTCGTCCACAAGCACCCGATCAATCTCTGCTGGCGCAAGCGCATTCACCACAAATGCTGCTGGATCTTCTGTCCATTCAATAATATCAACACGCTCGCCATGCAACTCATTGACCACAGCCTGCACACGCGCACCACGCATACCCACACAAGCGCCCACAGGGTCAATCCCTGCATCCATCGAAATGACCGCAATCTTACTACGCGAACCAGGGTCACGTGAAATCGCTTGAATGGTAATCAAGTTATCCTGAATTTCAGGTACTTCTTGCTCAAACAAGCGCAATACCATACCAGCATCAGCACGCGATAAGAAAACCAATGCGCCCTTAGGCTGATTACGCACTTCACGCAAATACGCACGTACACGATCACCCTGACGATATGATTCACGCGGCAATAAATCTTCACGGTACATCACAGCTTCACCACGACCCAAATCCACATATACATTACCACGTTCAACACGTTTCACGATACCAGTAATCAACTCGCCCACGCGTGGTTCATATTCAGCTACCACACGTTCACGCTCTGCTTCACGAATCTTTTGGTTAATCACCTGCTTGGCTGTTTGTGCTGCAATACGCCCTAACTCAATCGGTGCCAATGGTTCACGGAACTCTGTTCCCAGTTCAGCATCTGCTTGCAATTCCTTGCCTGCCTCTAGCGTCAACTCATTTTCTTCATCTTCAACTTCTTCAACCACAGTACGCACATGGGACAAACCAATTTCGCCCGTATCACGATCCATCTTGGCATCAACAACCTTATTACCATATGTCCGACGTGCCGCTGTTTTAATAGCTTGTTCCATCGCTTCAATTACTAATTCACAATCAACAGCCTTTTCACGCGCCACTGCTTCGGCAACCTGCATCATATCAACACTCATTGTCGTTAACCTCGACTCACTCTATTTATTCTTGCCCGCGCGTGATATTGCTGACCAATTCACCGCACGTGTTACTCTTACAACTTCTGATAAGTTGAATTCACGAACCTTGCCTTTCTCATTGCGCAAGCTGAATTCTTCCCCATCAAGCCCCAAATTCTCACCTTCAATGGCTGGACCATGCTCCAGCACTACTTGAATCCAATCACCCAAATAGCGATCAAAATCCGCCTGTGTTTGCAATGGCCATTCAAAACCAGGTGTTGTCACTTCTAGATTATACTTGCCTGGAATATAATCTTCCACATCCATCTGCAAAGCCAAGCCACGGCTAATGCGTGCCAAATGCTCAGCAATCACACCGCCTTTGCAATCCACGATCACCTTAACCAAACGAACTTGCTTACCGCCACCCAGCACAACTTTCAGTATTTCCACACCCAATTCATCGGCAATCGGCTTCACAAGTTGCTGTATTTTATCTTCTAAAAGCAATATATCAGTCCTAAATCCCATATAAAAACAAAAAAAGCGAGCCGCAGCTCACTTTTAACGTCGCGAATCATAGAAGCCACTGTTAAAATAGCAAGAAAAAAGGGCTTGATTCACATCCCAGCCCTTTCTCACAACTCTATTAAAACAATATCAATGAATATGTTTTTTTGCCTTCGCTAATTTTTCAGATGCTTCTGCCTTACGACCTTTTGAATAAACGGGGCGAGCCTCAACATTCGGTAAATCAATCACCTTCTGTAAATATTCTACAGCTTTTTTGTATTTATGCTCTTCCAGCCAATAATCGCCCATAAAATAATTCGCATCCATATCATTCGGAGCCATACTCAAAGCCTTATCCAAGTATGCTTCTGCTTTATCATCATCACCAAAACCAATTGGCCAACCTGGTGTCATATAATAGAAACTACCGAGCGACGTATAAATCGAGCCATTCAATGCTTGTGCATCTATTTTTTCAGCTTTTAGCAATAAATCACGTGCTTCTTCCATCAAGCTCAACGCACCCAAACCACCCTTAGCACCTGCATAGGTTGATTTAATAATGGCCTCCCAAATCAATGGCTCCACCTTGTCTGAATGCTCAGCGGACCAAGCATGTGCTTTTGCTGCTAAGGCTTCAAAAGCGACCTCTTTTTGATCTTCTACCACATTATAATTGATATGCGCCCACTCATGCTGCAATTGCAATAACTTATCCGAAGATTCAAGTTCACTTGCCTGAAGCAATCCTGTCCAACCAAATATCGCCATCATTATTACATATATATATTTCATACCACCTTCCTTATTTTGATAAAAATGTTTTTGCAATTTTATTTTGACCAGCCAATGCTTTATCCACCAAGCGTGGCAACAATGCATTTACCCGTACAAACAATGATTCAGGAAAACCAAAATAACTGTCTTTTTTGTCCGACTCAATCGCCTGAATAATCTTTTCTACAATGACATCAGGCTCATCCATATTCATGCCAGTCGCTTCACCCATTTTCATCACAGCAGCATCATTCATCGGGGTTTTAACAGCGCGTGGCGCAATATAACTCACTTGCACATCTGTACCCGCTAATTCACGACGCAAGCTTTCAGAAAAACCACGTAAACCAAATTTGCTAGTAGAGTAACTCGTAAACCAAGCAAACCCAATAGAGCCAAATACAGAACCCACATTGACAATTTTGCCCGCATTGTTTGCCAGAAAGCTTGGTAATAACGCGCGTGTTAACAACATCGGAGCCAATACATTCACCCGCATCATCATTTCAATATGTGCAGGATCTTGCTCTGCAAAACTGCTAAAGCTATTCAAGCCTGCAAGATTAATCAGCATATCCACTTGCCCCAAATCTTGCTGACAAGTTTCCACAGCCTGAGCACAGCCCACAGCCGAAGATAAATCAGCAGAAACAGCGTAAACATCACCTGACAACTCAGAAGCCAACGATTGTAAAGCATCTGCATTGGCATCCACCATTGCAAGCTTTGCACCACGCTGCAACAATGCTTTTGCCAAAAGCGAGCCCATACCACCAGCCGCGCCTGTCAAAATAATACGTTTATCTTTAAAACTCACTGCACTCTCCTACGCCTCAATTACTGGCAATGCGCGAAAAATATCGCCATACAACTTATAAAACATCTTTGCAGCATGCAATACGGCTTGTTGATCACCCTCATCTTCAAGCTTATTCATCAAATTCTCATAAAATTCCACATGCCCCACATCCAAAGAACCATGCGAACTTAGATAAGAAAAAGCCGCTTTTGGTAAACCCAATGCCTTTTCAATATTTTCAGCTGCATGCGTTGCCAATGCCACACTTGTGCCTTCTAGCACCAGTACCATACCAAAAAAACCAATAGGATTATTGCGAGAAATTGTATCATAAGCGTATGCCACCATCAGCTCTGTTTCGCCTAGCGGCAGCGCAGCACGCACCAACTCTTTATCAGCACCTGTTGCGGCAATATCATTCAATATCCACTCTTGATGACCCATTTCTTCTTCAATGTATTCACCCAATGCCACGCGCAACCACTCCAAACGCTCTGGTAAACGTCCGCCACATGCCATCAATAATGGCACAGTATGTTTTACATGGTGGTAAGCCTGCCCCAAAAATGCTTGATAACTTTGCAACGACAATACACCTGCCGCACCTTGCTGAATAAAAGGAATTGCCAACATAGCATTACGTTCAGTTTCAGTCTCTGCAAGTAATGTATCATAAAAACTCATATTTTTCCCTCATACACATCCATTATCGCTTGATGATAATGCTTTTTAATAAATATTCGCCTTGGACGACCTGTGCCTGTCCATTGCCCATTTTCAATCGAAAACGCTTCTTCTGCAACAACCCAATGGTGCACCTGTGCATAATCTGGCAAACGCTGATTTGCCGATGCAAACGCCGCCGCCAGTGACTCCAGCTCAAAGCCTTGTCGCAAAACAACCACAGCCACATTAAACGGCTTGGCTTCACCAAACACACAACACTGTGCAATCGCAGGCTCGATATTCAATTCTTTTTCCACCCACTCAGGCGATACATTACGCCCAAATGACGTAATGAAAATATGTTTCTTGCGCCCCTCAATATACAAAAAACCTTCATCATCCAAGTGACCTATATCACCCGTAGCCCATTCTTCC
>JAUZQR010000213.1 GCA_030950865.1 Mariprofundaceae bacterium
CATACTAAAAATACCTGTAAGAGTGAGGGTGCTAAGGTCAAAAAATTCAAGTGGTTGACGGGTGCGATTGGCAAGTTTTGATTGTTTTTCAGCAAGTAGCATACGGCCGCGCAGGGCGACTGTTGCAAGGTAGGATGCAAAAGGGTCACGCAAATCTTCAAGGTTAATGTCAGGCGCTTGAACGAAGTGTTGCATGGCATCGGGGAGAGTTTCGCTGTCTGATTTTGAGGTTTCAACGGCCAGCGCAGAAGTGCCCAAAGCAGCAAAGATGGCAAGTGTAAAAGTAGGGGTTATGACCTTGTGAAACATTTAAAGCCTCCATATGTTAGCATGCACACTAAAAGCGATACATGAAGAAGCTTAGTAGAACTGCTTGATATTGCAAGGTTTGCACGTTGACAGATGTTCTTTATGATTCGAGTTTGTGGTCTTTGCTATGCATTATAGATGTCTGGTTTAGGAGTGTTTGTGAATATTTTGGCGATAGAGTCTTCGTGTGATGAAACTGCTGTAGCGGTATATCAGGGTGATATTCATACGGGGCAAGGAAGCTTGATTGCTGAAACTATTGCCTCACAAATTGATACGCATGCCCGTTTTGGAGGCGTGGTTCCAGAGATTGCATCGCGTGAACATTTGCGAGTTTTACCTATGCTTGTGGATGATGTGATGGTTAATGCAAGCTTGGCATGGGGCGATATTGATGCCGTTGCGGTCACCAGCGGTCCTGGGTTGATGGGGGCGTTACTGGTCGGCTCGTCGTATGCGCGCGGGCTAGCATTGGCGAATAATATTCCCGTGTTACCCATTCATCATATGGAAGGGCACCTGCTGGCCCCTGGGCTTGACGGTGAGTTGCCTGCATTCCCTTTTATTGCCTTGCTGGTTTCAGGTGGTCATACAATGTTAATTCGGGTGAATGGCATTGGTAGTTATAAAGTTATTGGGCAAACGTTGGATGATGCGGCAGGGGAATGTTTTGATAAGTCTGCACGTGTATTGGGATTGCCCTACCCTGGCGGTCCTGAGATTGCAAAGCTGGCTGTAAACGGTGATCGCAAGCGTTTTAAATTACCGCGCCCTATGCTACAAAAAGACAATTTAAATTTTAGTTTTTCAGGTTTAAAAACAGCGGTGATGTATGCAGTGCGGGATTTGGACGTGTTAGATGATGTCAGCAGGCAAGATATGGCAGCGGGTGTTGAGGCGGCAGTAGGCGAGGTCTTGGTAAAGAAAAGTCTTAAAGCTTGTGAGCAGGAGGACATCTCAAGATTACTTATTGCGGGCGGTGTCGCAGCAAACATGTATTTGCGAGAGCTGTTGAATGTGGAGGCAGGGAAAAGAGGCATTAGCGTTTCGTTGCCCTCGCCATCGTATTGTACGGATAATGCGGCGATGATTGCATATGCTGCTTTTCAGAGGCTCTGCGCAAAGGCATCCTTTGAAAGTGTGAAAGATGTTAATCCACGCTGGTCTTTGTCAGGATTAAGTTTGTAATTTAACCTTAAATAAGCAATTATAATCAGTACTTAAACATGAATAACCCGATTAAATCTTCTTTGTGGCACGAAAATAATTCGCAGCAGTTGCCCTTGTTGAAATGTGTTGAAAAGGAAATTCAGCTTGCAAAATGTATTGAGAAACGCTAGAAATCGCCCCCACAAAGAGATGCCTCGGAGGTTTTCTTGATGTTTTCGGGTCAGAAGAAGGACTCTTTGTTGTGGGAAATTAGGATGAATAAGCTTGTCTTAGTTCAATTAATTTCTTCGTTGGCCCTTGGGGGGCTTTTACTGTTGTGGCTGGGTTGGCTTATTGCTGGTTCTTTCATAGTGGGTGGGATTCTTGTGAGTTTAAATGCTTGGATAATGGCGAAGGTCTTTGTCTCTGCTGATGTAAGTCAGAAGTCGATTTATCGGTCTGCGGTTTTTCGATATATTGGTATCTTTCTGACGTTGTTTTTTTTGGCCGTCGTTGGCGTTGACCTTTTGGCGGTGTGTGGCGGAATGTTTGTTGCATATTTGGCAGGCTTTATTTTTTCCGCAAATGATGCTTTGAATGGTTGTAAAAGACCGGATGGTCTTTAAAGTAAAGGGAGGGTGCGTTGGCAGCTGAGGAACATAGTGGAATCGCTGGACATTTGCAGTATTGGACATACTCATTTCAGCAGGATCTCCCAGTAGATGAACGTAATCCATTTATGCAAATTCATATTGATACCATGTTGGTATCTGGGTTTGTGGCACTTCTTATTTTAGGTTTTTCTTTTTGGCTTAAAGGGCGCATTGTTGAAGGTGCACCAACAGGAGCGCAAAACGCAGTTGAATCCTTGGTTGGTTTTGTAAACGATACTGTGCGTGACAATTTCCCAGTTCATAACCCAATCATTGCGCCGTTGGCTTTAACTGTATTTGTATTTATTTTCCTTTGTAACTTCTTTGATATATTGCCAGCATACCTGTTAGGACATGTGGCTCACAGCTTTGGCGCTCCAGCATTTCGTCCTGTTCCAACCAATGATTTGAACTTGCCTGTTGCGATGGCACTCACTGTATTTGCTATGGTGTTGTATTATGAGTTCAAGTTAAAACCAGTTCACTTTATGAAAGATTTATTGCTACAGCCTTTTGCGAACTTATTGCTGATGTCTAAAAATCCAATCGTTAAACTTTTGGGCGTGCTTCTTATTCCATTGAATTTAACATTGAAGCTTATTGAAGAAATCGCTAAGCCGCTAAGCCTTTCGTTTCGACTGTTCGGTAATATGTTTGCGGGTGAAGTTATTTTCTTGTTAATTGCCTCATTGCTTCTTGCTGATAACTTTGCAGGTATGGCATCAGTGGGCGGCGCAATTTCTGAAATTATGGGTCTATTGGTTGGCTTGGGCTGGTCGTTTTTCCATATGTTTATTGGCTTGTTACAGGCTTTTATTTTCATGATTCTTACAGTGGTGTACTTATCAATCGCACACCAACCTGTAGAACACTAAGTTTTAAAATCGTTACACATTATTAAATAGGAGAGTATAAAAATGGATGCAACAACAATCATCACAGCCGCTTCGGCAATTTCAGTAGGCGTTATCTTGGCAGCTGCAGGTTTGGGTTCAGCAATCGGCTGGGGTCTTATTTGTTCTAAAACTTTGGAAGGTATTGCGCGTCAGCCAGAAATGCGTCCTCAATTAATGTTTAACATGTTTATTTTTGCTGGTTTGATGGAATCTTTTCCTTTTATCATTATGGCTTTCGCATTGTGGTTCTTGTTCGCTAACCCATTCTTAGGTTAATTAAGAACAGTTGGTAAATAAGCATACGGGGCGGTACTCATGAGTATTGATTTAACACTGGTAGGACAGTTTATTGTTTTTATTACAATGCTGTTGCTATTGAAAAAAATGTTGTACGTACCATTGAATGATGCGATGGAAGCGCGTACGAAAAAGATTGAAGATGGCTTGGCTGCGGCTGATGCTGGTTTAGAAGCAAAAGCGAAAGCTGATGCTGATGCTGCAGCGCAGATTGATGAAGCCAAGGCGAAAGCGCAGGAAATTCTTGCTGCAGCGGATAAACGTGCTGCGGAAGTAAAAGAAGAAGCTGTGCAGAAAGCGCGTCTTGAAGCTGAAGGTATTGTGGATGCAGGCAAGGAAGAGTTAGCTGCTGAAGTGAATCGCGCCCAACAAGCTTTGCGTGAAGAAGTTGCGGATATCGCAATTCTGGCAGCAGAGCGCATTGTTGGCGAAGAGCTGGATGCTAAGAAGCATACCAAGCTTATCGATTCTGTCGTTGAGCAAGGGTTTAATGCGGCATGAGTACGGCTAAGATTTCACGACGCTATGCGGTTGCATTGTTTGAGCTAATTCAAGAAGGTGTGGATATTCGTCCTGCCCTGCTTGAGGCTGCGACATTTGCTTCTAATGCTGAGGCAAAAGCGATTCTTGAGTCACCTGCATACCCCGATGCGATGAAATGTGATATGTTGGGTAAGGCTGTTTCTGGGGCTGGCGCTAAAGAAGTTTCTCGTTTGGTAGGGATTTTATGTGAGCGTAACAAAGTTATTTTGTTGCCTGAGATTGCATGCTTGGTAGATCAGATGGTTGCTGAATCTGAAAGCTCGGTGGATGCGGAAGTGACCTCAGCAGTGAAATTAACGGCAGCAGTGCAGAAATCATTGGCTGGAAGCTTAACCTCAGCGGTTGGTAAAACAGTAAATATTATTGCTAGTAAGGATGCATCTATTTTGGGTGGTGTAGTGATTCGTATTGGCGATCGAAAGATTGATTGCTCTGTAAAGGGTAGGCTTAATGGTTTGAAAAAGGCTATTATAAGCTAAGCGGTTTTAGTTTTAGGGATTTAAAAGTTTAGGTCAGAGGTTGATTATTATGAAGCTCGATACAGCGGAAATTAGTTCCATCATCAAAGAGCAAATCAAGGGATTTGAGACAACGGCTGCGGATGCAAATGTTGGTAGCATCGTTTCTGTTGCTGATGGCGTAGCACTGATTCACGGTTTGGCTGGTGCCATGGCTGGTGAAATGTTGGAATTCCCAGGCAATACCATGGGTATGGTCTTAAACTTGGAAGAAGACAGTGTTGGTGCTGTAATCTTTGGCGAATATATTCATTTGCGCGAAGGTGACGAAGTTAAGTCAACAAGCCGTATCTTTGAAGTTCCAACTGGCCCTGAATTGAAAGGCCGTGTTGTTGATGCTTTGGGTCGCCCGATCGATGGTTTGGGTCCAGTTAAAGCAAGCTGTAGCGATGTGGTTGAAAAGGTTGCACCAGGTGTAATTGACCGTAAATCAGTAGATGAGCCTTTGGGTACTGGTATTAAATCCATTGATGCCATGATTCCTGTAGGTCGTGGTCAACGTGAGTTGATTATTGGCGACCGTCAAACAGGTAAAACTGCAATTGCGATTGATACGATTATTAACCAAAAAGACTCTGGAGTAACATGTATTTATGTGGCTGTTGGTCAAAAAGCCTCTACTGTTGCAACGGTTGTTCGTACATTAAAAGAACATGGCGCATTAGAAAATACAATTATCGTAGCTGCATCTGCATCTGAATCTGCCGCGTTACAATATATTGCACCTTATACGGGCTGTACCATGGGCGAGTATTTCCGTGACCGTGGTGAAGATGCACTTATTGTTTATGATGACTTGACCAAACAGGCTTGGGCTTATCGTCAGGTTTCTTTGATTCTTCGTCGCCCTCCAGGTCGCGAAGCCTATCCAGGCGATGTATTTTATTTGCATTCCCGCTTGTTGGAACGTGCTTCTCGCGTGAGTGAAATTTATGTTGAAGAATTCACCAAGGGTGAAGTGACAGGCAAAACAGGTTCTTTGACTGCATTGCCAATTATTGAAACACAAGAAGGTGATGTTTCAGCATTCGTTCCTACCAATGTAATCTCTATTACTGACGGTCAGATTTTCTTGGAAACAGGCTTGTTTAACTCAGGTCAGCGTCCAGCAGTGAATGTTGGTTTGTCTGTATCTCGTGTGGGTGGTGCTGCTCAAACCAAAGCTGTGAAAAAAGTTGGTGGTGGTTTGCGTTTGGATTTAGCTCAATACCGTGAATTGGCTGCATTTGCTCAGTTCGCATCTGATTTGGATGCTGCGACACGCGCTCAAATTGAACGTGGTAAGCGTGGCATGGAAGTTTTGAAACAAGAAGAAAATGCACCGCAAGCTATTGCTGAAATGACTTCAATCTTATATGCCTTGGGCAATGGTGATTTGGATGATGTTGAAGTGACTAAAGTGGTGGATTTTGAAAA
Organism: Mariprofundaceae bacterium; assembly: GCA_030950865.1. Lineage (GTDB taxonomy): Bacteria > Pseudomonadota > Zetaproteobacteria > Mariprofundales > Mariprofundaceae. Next base: position 5,782 of record JAUZQR010000213.1, read on the forward strand.
AGCATTCTTGAGCTTTTTGAACCATGACCACAAATCATTGATGGATGGCTTGAATGCTAAACCAGCATTAACAGACCAAGTTGTGGAAGATTTAGACAAGGCTATTGCAGCGTTTAAAGCAACAGCAACCTGGTAAGGAGTAGCTAGTGGCTTCTGCAAAAGAGATTCGGGGTCAGATTAAAGCGACCCAAAACACATCTAAGATTACTAAGGCCATGGAAATGGTGGCTGCATCTAAGATGCGTAAGGCTCAAGAGCGTGTTTTAGAAGCGCGTGCTTATGCTGAAGGTATTAAGCGTATTGTGCATAACTTGATGCGTGCGCACCCTGAATATAAGCATGCATTCTTAACCAAGCGTGATGCAGTGAAACGTATGGGCGTGATTGCTGTTTCTACTGATAAAGGGCTTTGTGGTGGTTTGAATACCAATGCGATGAAGAAAGCCTTCGCTTTGATGCAAGCTTCAAAAGTTGATGTCGAAGTGATGAATATTGGCCGTCGTGCATCGCAGGCTATGCGTCGCTTTGGTGTGAATATTGCGGCCAGTGTTGAAGATATTAATGATGCTCCGAGTCTGGATGAGATTCTAGGTGTTGTTCAAGTTGCCATGGATAAATATTTGGCTGGTGAATTGGATGAAGTTCATTTGGTATACAGTAAATATGTTAATACGATGACCCAAGAGCCAACAAGCATGCGTTTGTTGCCATGTGATGATTCGGGTGTGGATGAATCAGAAGCATATTGGGATTATTTGTACGAGCCTGATAGTCAGGTGGTGTTGGATGGTCTTTTGCGTCGTTACATTGAAGCATTGGTATATCATAGTGTTTTAGAAAACAAAGCATGTGAGCATTCTGCACGTATGGTGGCGATGAAAGCGGCTACAGATAATGCGAAAGATATTGTCAAAGATTTGCAGGTTACATATAACAAGGCGCGACAAGCAGCGATTACGCAAGAAATTGCTGAAATTTGTTCAGGCGCTGCGGCTTCGGCCTAAAAGAGTTTAGAAATTGTTGAGAGGTCAATAACATGAGTGCAGGAAATATTGTACAAGTCATCGGTCCAGTTGTGGATGTTCGTTTCACTTCAGGCGATTTGCCACAGATTTATAACGCGTTGGTCATTGAAGAAGTAGGTTTGACCATGGAAGTGCAGCAGCATGTTGGAGACAACACTGTGCGTGCGATTGCTATGGGTTCAACAGATGGTTTGAAACGTGGCATGGCTGTGACTGATACTGGCGATGCTATTAAAGTTCCTGTTGGTCAAGCGACTTTGGGTCGTATCATGAATGTTTTGGGCGAAGGCATTGACTTTGAAGGTAAAGAAGTTGCCTCTGAAGAAAAATGGACGATTCATCGTTCAGCACCGTCATTTGAAGACTTGGCTCCTGCTTCTGAAATTTTAGAAACAGGGATTAAAGTTATCGACTTGATGGCTCCAATTGCCAAGGGTGGTAAAGTTGGTCTGTTCGGTGGTGCGGGTGTTGGTAAAACTGTGAACATGATGGAATTGATCAATAACATCGCCAAAGCACACGGTGGTTTTTCTGTGTTTGCTGGTGTTGGTGAGCGTACGCGTGAAGGCAACGATTTCTATTATGAAATGAAAGAGTCCAATGTATTGGATAAAGTTGCACTTGTTTATGGTCAAATGAATGAGCCTCCAGGCAACCGTTTGCGTGTTGCTTTGACTGGCTTGACGATGGCTGAGTATTTCCGTGAAGAAGGTCGTGATGTATTAATCTTTATTGATAATATCTATCGTTATTCTTTGGCGGGTGTTGAGGTTTCTGCATTGCTTGGTCGTATGCCATCAGCTGTGGGTTATCAACCAAACTTGGCTGAAGAAATGGGTAAACTTCAAGAGCGTATTGCTTCTACGAAGACTGGCTCAATCACGTCTGTTCAGGCTGTTTATGTTCCTGCGGATGACTTGACCGACCCAGCACCTGCAACAACATTTGCGCATTTGGATTCCACTATTGTATTGTCTAGGCAAATTGCAGAATTGGGTATTTATCCAGCGGTTGATCCATTGGATTCAACATCACGTCAGCTTGATCCAAAAGTGATTGGTAATGAGCATTATGATGTTGCACAAGGCGTACAACAAACATTGCAACGTTATAAAGAATTACAAGATATTATCGCAATTTTGGGTATGGATGAGTTGTCTGACGATGATAAATTGTTGGTAACACGTGCACGTAAAATGCAGCGTTTCTTGTCTCAGCCTTTCCATGTTGCGGAAGTATTTACTGGCGCACCTGGTATTTATTGTAAGCGTGATGATACGATTTCAGGCTTTAAAGCAATTCTTGCTGGTGAATATGATCACTTGCCAGAGCAAGCTTTTTATATGATTGGCTCGGTTGACCAGGCTGTTGCTAAAGCAGAAAAAATGGCGGCTAAAGGCTAATGGCAACCGTCGAAGTCTTAGTTGCAACAGCAGAGCGTGAAGTTTATCGCGGCGAAGCTGATTTTTTAGCTGCTCCTGGTGCAGCTGGTGAATTGGGTATTATGCCTAAGCATACGCCGTTATTAAGTGCTTTGGCTGCGGGTGAATTGCGTATTCATCGTGGTGAAGAAATTGATGAAGTATTTATTTCTGGTGGTTTTATTGAAGTGCAGCCTGATATGATTACTGTGTTGGCAGATACTGCTGAACGTGCATCTGATGTTGATGAAGCGGCAGCCATTGAAGCTCAACGTAAAGCGCAAGAAATTGTTGATACCCAACAAGGTGATGTTGATTATGCACGGGCTGCATCTGAATTATCGATTGCAACGGCTAAATTGGCATTTATGCGCAAGCGTAAAAAGTAAAACGAATAAAGAAATTCTTCTTGCTATTAAAAAGGTCGCTTATGCGGCCTTTTTTTATGCCTAACAAATACTTCTTGCTTCGCCTATGATGATAAGAAAGATTATGGCTATACGTTAACTTTGAACGAGGTGTACTGTGAATCAATACCATTACTCTAATTTGCAAGTCGTTGTTCTGGCAGCAGGGCAAGGCAAACGCATGCGCTCTGCAACACCCAAAGTCTTACATGATGTATTGGGCAGAAGCATGTTGAGTCATGTATTGGCAAATATTGAGGCGTTGTGTCCTCAGGGCATTGCATTGGTGACGGGGCATGGCGGTGAGCAGGTTTATGCCGCAGTTGAAAAATTATATCATGTTAGTTTGATAAAACAGGCAGAACAATTGGGTACAGGTCATGCTGTGCAACAAGCTGAATCCGCATGTGTCAATGCTGAGCATGTTCTTATTGTTTGTGCAGATACACCGTTATTGCAAGCAGGAACTCTTGCGGACTTATTGGAAAGGCATATCAAGTCAGAATCAGACATATCTTTTTTATCAGCAAAAATAGATGAGCCGACAGGTTATGGGCGTGTATGTCGTAATCAACAAGGTATTGTGGAATCGATTGTTGAAGAGCGAGATGCAAATGCTGACCAGCGTTTGTTGAATGAAGTGAGTTCGGGTATTTTTTGTGTAAAACAAAAGCTTTTATTTCAACTTTTGCAGCAAGTTGATAATAGTAACAATCAAAACGAATATTACTTGCCAAGTATTGTGCCATTGGCATTACAAGAAGGTGCCAAAGTCGAAGCGGTGCTTATGCCTGATGCCAATGAGATGTTGGGTGTGAATGATAGAACGCAACTGCGTCATGTCACAGAGTTATTGCAACAACGTGTGATTGAAGGCTGGGAAAAAGAAGGTGTGAGCATTGAGCAGCCAAGCACAGTACGCATTGATGTATCAGTGAAACTTGGTATGGATACAGTGATTCGTGCAGGAAGCCAGTTGCTTGGTAATACGAGCGTTGGGGATGCTTGTGAGGTTGGTCCTTATGCTGTTATCAAACAATCATGGGTGGATGACCATGTAAAAATACATGCATTTTCTCATCTTGAGCAAGCCCATGTTGGTGCGCATGCAGATATTGGTCCTTATGCGCGTTTGCGCCCGCAGGCGGAACTTGATGAAGGTGTGAAGATTGGCAATTTTGTGGAAATTAAAAAATCCATCATCGGTCAAAATAGTAAGGTAAACCACTTGAGTTACATCGGTGATACAACGATGGGGCAGAATTGTAATGTTGGGGCCGGTACCATTACTTGTAACTATGATGGTGCAAACAAACATAAGACAGTCATTGGCGATGGTGCATTTATTGGCTCAGATACCAAACTTATTGCGCCTGTAACTGTGGGTGATGGTGCGACAATTGGCGCTGGCAGTGTGATTACCAAGTTGGTGCAAAAGAATGGTCTGACGTTATCGGCACGACCAGAGCAACGTTATGTTAAAGATTGGAAGAGGCCAGAGAAAAGTTAATGTGTGGAATTATTGGAGGGGTTTCTTCTAAAGCAATTGCTGCGGATTTGATAGCAGGGCTGAAGAGTATGGAGTATCGTGGTTATGATAGTGCTGGTATCTGCACCCTGCATCATGCGTTGTTGGAGTGTACAAAAGAAGCTGGAAAATTACATCACTTAGAAGCTGCATTGCTTAAGAATCGGCATGATGGTTTGATGGGCATTGGTCATACCCGTTGGGCAACCCATGGTGAGCCTGTTGTACGCAATTCACACCCACATTGTAGTCATGATATTGCTGTGGTTCATAATGGTATTATTGAAAATCATGAAGCTTTACGAAAGGAATTAGAACAAGTGGGCGTAATGTTCGAATCAGATACTGATACGGAAGTTATTCCTTGGATGTTATCGCAAGTATTGTCGGAAGGTAAGACGATGTTTGTTGCAATGCAGGAAGTGCTGGCGCGTTTAAAAGGCGCTTACGCCATCGGTGTCGTGTATCAGAATGATTTGGAGAAAATCTGGTTTGCCCGTAAGGGAAGCCCTTTGTTATTGGCGCGTAATAATGATGGACATTATATAGCATCAGATGGTTTGGCTGTTGCAGGGCTTGCATCGGATGTGATGTATTTAGATGAGGGCGAGTGGGGCTATATCCAAAGTGATTCGGTGTGTGTTTATAACCGCGACGGGCAACCTGTTCAGCATGCATGGCAAGAGCTTCCTTATGCAGGATCAGCTGTTGGTAAAGGTGATTATGCACATTACATGTTGAAAGAGATTCATGAGCAGCCGAGCGTGATTGCAAACATTGTGCATGCTTATGCAGATAGCGAACAAATTGCCTTTCCCCATGCTGATTTTGTTCAATCTACAGATTTGCCAGAGCGTATTGTGATGGTGGCATGTGGAACTTCATACCATTCGGCATTAACAGCGCGTTATTGGCTTGAGCGTTATTTACAAATCCCCGTTGAAGTCGATGTGGCATCAGAATATCGCTATAGAAACCCTGTAATTGGTGCGAATACTTGGTTGATTACGTTATCGCAGTCAGGTGAAACAGCCGATACTTTAGAGGCACTGCGGTTATTTAAGCAGAGAACACCCGATAATTATACATTGGCTATTTGTAATGTAGCAAGCTCATCGTTGGTGCGTGAATCTAGTGGTTTTATTGAGCTTTGTGCCGGCCCCGAAATCGGAGTTGCATCAACCAAGGCTTATACAGCACAATTGACGGTATTGGCTTTGTTTTCTATTAAGTTGGCGATGCGTGCTAGCGGTATTCAAGCTGATGCATGGCGAGGGCATTATCAGGCACTGTTGGATACTGTTGAAGGCATGAAAACACTATTGAGCCGAGCGGATGAAATCATGCCGTTGGTGCCACTTTTTGCGAATGTGCACGGGGCTTTGTTTTTGGGGCGTGGTCCATGTTACCCATTGGCTTTAGAGGGTGCTTTGAAGCTGAAAGAAATCTCCTACATTCATGCCGAGGGTTATGCCGCAGGTGAAATGAAGCATGGCCCTATTGCATTGATTGATGAGCAGTTGCCTGTCATTGTCATTGCGCCACGGCAGTATCATTTAGAGAAGGTTATTTCGAATCTGTATGAAGTAAAAGCACGTGGAGCAAAGGTTATTTTGCTTACCGATGCTGATGAGTGTGATTGTCCAAAACATGCTGATGCGATATTAAAGTTGCCAGAAGGTGATTTTTTTACGGCACCATTATTGGCATCGATTCCATTGCAAGTGCTTGCCTATGAAGTGGCACGCTCCAAAGGTACAGATGTGGATCAACCAAGAAATTTAGCAAAGTCTG
>JAUZQR010000214.1 GCA_030950865.1 Mariprofundaceae bacterium
AATATGGCAATGGTTATACCTGACATGTTGCTGCAAATAGGCATGTGGCTAACGTTTGTGCTGACCTGTGCTTCAGGACTACACTATCTTGTAAGTTGGACAGGCAAAGCTGCCAAACAAGAAAATAAGTCATAAGCTTACACAACAAAATAACTTTCATGACGCAACAACGCCTTCTTTTCACTCTTCCTATCACACCTGGTTACCACACTTGGGTTCACCATCAAGGTACGATGACAGCCTGTACAAGGCTCGCTGTATGGCTCAATGAAGGTGGAACACTATGGTTAAAGTCAGATAGTCCAGCAGGAAAGAGTCACCTTTTACGTGCCTTACAAGAAGAATACCCTCAACTGGCAAGACTCCAAGTTCAACCAGCTTTATCTGCGCTAGAACAAGTTGCAACATGGCTCCAAACAGCAGAAAATCATGCTGTTTGGAGCATTGATTTACCTGCACAAGGTTTACCAAAACATACCGCCATAGCATTATTTCATCTCATAGAACGAGCCAAAGAAAAGGCTCATCCCCTACTAATATCATGGCGCTGTAGCGATCATGAGCTTGCCCCACCAGAGCTTGCTAGCCGCATGCGTATGATGGAGCAGGTTCAGATTGAAGCTCCAGAAAGTGATGAGGATCTACATAGCGTTTTAAAGGCAGTCGCCCATCAATTACACTGGGATATGCCAGATAAACTCATTAAGGTCATGCTCTCCCATCTAGCACGCGATTTGGATAGTCAAATATCTGCATTAAGGCTTTTGGAGTCCGCCTCTCAAACAGAACGAGCTCGCATGACACAGGCATGGGTGCGCGAGAAACTAAATATATAAATAATCTTATATATCAATATGTTAGCAGTAGATTATATTTACAAACTTATAGGAAACTATTTAGATTGCTGCTCGCAAACGTCTTAAAACACCATCCAGTTCTTGTGCGCGACTATAGCTAATCTTTAATTCACCCGAACCATTCTTTTTACAATGCAGCGTGACAGGCAAACCCAATGTACTCATCAACTCATCTTGAAGAGCCGTAACATCTGCATCTATAGGCATAGGGGCATGCTCCACATGGTCATGCAGCACACGCTTGGCTTCTTTCTCCATTTGCCTAGCGCTCCACTGCTCGGCAACACACTTACGCGCCAACACTTCGGCTTTGTTCGCATCCAAACCCACCAATGGACGAGCATTACCCATCGTTAACAATCGCTGCTCAATCATTTTCTGAATAGACATAGGCAACTGCAATAGACGAATTAAATTACTTACTTGCACCCGTGATACACCAATACTCTCGGCTACCTGCTGCTGGGTAAAAGAAAATTCATCAATCAAACGTTTATACGCTCTTGCTGATTCAACAGCCGTTAAATCATCGCGCTGTTCATTCTCAATAATCGCTAACTCTAAAGCCTGTAAGTCATCCACTTCACGTACAACGGCTGGAATATCCAATAAACCCGCTGCTTGCGATGCTCGCCAACGTCGCTCGCCCGCAATCAACTCATAGCCATCACCCTGCGCACGCAAAAGGATTGGCATTAACACACCCTCTTTACGAACAGATTCGGTTAATGATTGTAATTCTTGCTCATCAAAGTGCGAACGTGGCTGATAGCGATTCGGTTTAATCTTTGAAATCAATATCTTAGTAGATTGATTTAACACTTCCGCAGTCGGCTTATCTGCCAATAAAGCATCCAAACCACGGCCTAAAGCGCGTTTTTTCATTG
>JAUZQR010000215.1 GCA_030950865.1 Mariprofundaceae bacterium
GAGATTCGCGTTTTATTCGGGACACATGTATCAAGCCTGATTGAACAGAGTGCTCCACAGCATCAATTTTCTAACCTTTACCAAACAACCCAACGTATCTTAATCTGATTTAACCAACTCTTATTTTGCACTGTTTTGGTGTATGTGGTTGCGCATGACTGCGTTTCCACGGGTAAATTTGTAGGAGGTTGTTTGCATGCAGCGTGTTATTAACCCGTATATATTTAGTTTTTTAATCATTATATTCCCCAGTTTGATCATGGCAGATGAGCCATTAACACTCAAACAAGCTGAAACATTGGCTGTACAACAGAATCCTGGCTTGGCTGCAACGGGTAGGCAGGCAGAAGCCATGTCCAATGTTTCTGCTCAAGTAGGCAGTTTACCTGACCCCGTTCTAAGCTTGAATGCATTAAACTTGCCTGTTGATAGTTTTTCAACAACGGCTGAAAACATGACGCAATTACAAATGGGCATCTCCCAAGCCATCCCTTTTCCTGGCAAGCTTGGCTTACGAGCGTCCGTTGCTGATTTTATGGCAGATGCAGCAGCACTGGATGTTGATGAATTTAAACTACGCTTGATTGCTCATGTAAAAAGCAGTTGGTGGAATATATTTTATTTGGATCACGCATTGGAAACAATTGCTCGAAATCAACAGCTTTTACGTCAATTTATTCGTATTGCTGAAACCAAATACAAAGTGGGGCAAGGCTTACAGCAGGATGTTTTATTAGCACAGCTAGAGCTTTCCAAACTGTTAGATGTGGCTATCCAGCTTAAATCAGCACGCAAGCAACAAGAGGCTCGATTCAATGCGCTGTTGAATCGCCCAGCTCGACTATCTATAACATTGCCACAGACTGCGGATGAAAGTCTTCCAGCACTCGCCAGCGAAGAGGAACTTGCCGAGTTGGCTATAAAATATCGCCCATTGCTTGCTAAGCATGAACGTTTTATTGATGCAGCCCATAATCGTGTAGCATTAGCGGAAAAGGACTATTATCCCGATTTTAATCTTGGCGGAATATATGGCTTTCGTAGTGGCGTGAACCCTGCTAATAATCGCAGTCGACCTGATTTTTCAACGCTTCGCCTAAGCATGACCTTGCCATTTTTTACAAGCTCGAAACAAGACCATCAACTTGATCAGCGCAAGGCAGAGTTAGCGCGTACAGAGTTTTCTTCCCAAGATGCCAAAGAGGCAGTGCTGTCTGAAGTATCACAAGTTTTGGCTGCTTATCAGCGGGCTAAAGAGCAAACGCTATTGTTTAAGACAGGCATTATTCCACAAGCTACCCAAACAGTTGCTTCGATGCTTGCAGGATACCAAGTGAATAAAGTCGATTTTCTTAACTTGGTTCGTTCACAAGTCACACTTTATAACTACGAGACCCAATATTGGAAGGTTTTGGCAGAAGCCAATCAAAGCCTAGCTAATTTGGACGCTGCTGTTGGACGCTCAGTACAATGATAGTTTTAATCATGGCATTCAAACGCAAGCGGCATTCTTTTTTAACAAACAGTGCATCAAACTAAACATAGGTGGTTAACAAAACATGGATAAAAAGATATTAATTACGGCAATCATCACACTGCTTCTAGGTGCAGGTGGTGGATATTGGCTTGCATCACAGGGCAGCAGTATGCCATCAGCGACGAAAGAGCATGCTCGGAAGGCTCTTTTTTACCGAAACCCTATGAACCCTGAGGTAACCTCGCCAGTTCCCACCAAAGATAATATGGGTATGGATTATGTGGCGGTGTATGATGATGGTGATAACAGTCATACACCTGTAGGCACGGTGAAAATCAACCCTACAGTGGTTCAAAACATTGGCGTTC
>JAUZQR010000216.1 GCA_030950865.1 Mariprofundaceae bacterium
TCTTTATAGTTGGCTGTATCTGCCACATTAGATAGCCATACAGGTACAACAACACCCAATATAAAAAACATAATAAGCGGATAAATAAAAGCTGTTAATTGCTGTTCCATAACTTAAGCCCTTATCTGTCTAGCACATCAGCACGCACACTATCTGCGATATTGATAACTTCTTGAATTTTTTCTGCGCCAACACCCAATTCAGCCAAGGTTGAACGAAGGTGTGCTAAAATATGTTCAAAATGAGAATCGTTTAGACCCAGTTTAACCAAATGTTTATGACCTTCACGCATATCCAAACCTGTATAGCTATTCGGACCACCGAACACCATGGTCAAAAATGCTTTCTGCTTCGCAGCTTGTTTTTCCATGTCTACGCCTTCAAAAAAGCGAATGACATACGCATCACTTAAAACGCGACGATAAAAAATATCTACAGCTGCATTCACCGCTGCTTCTCCACCTAATTCTTCATATAAACTCATAAGACACTCCCACGAACCATTCATTAGATTTGACCAAATACCCATATAAAGTATATTTGATATGCGCCAATATAAATACCTCACATCAAACATGTCAAATAAATATATCTTTTTGTTGATAATAACTATCAATCACACTATCATACTGCAATGCAACTAACCCTCTACACTGACTATTCATTACGTGTTTTATTGTACTTGGGGCAGCGCCCCGATGAGCGCATCACCATTACTCAGATTTCAGAGTACTTTGATATCTCTCGCAATCACCTTGTAAAGGTAGTTCATAACTTAGGAAAACTTAAACTCATTCATACTATCCGAGGTAAAAATGGCGGTATGCTCTTGGCTCAAGAGCCAAAAGATATCAATCTCGCCACGGTCATTCAGCACATTGAACCGCACATGAACCTATTGGAATGCTTTGATGATGAAACCAACACCTGCCGAATTACCAATGAGTGCAAACTTAAACGTATTCTTTTCAAAGCTAAGAAAAGCTTCCTTGATGCCATAAAAGCTTACACACTGGCCGATCTCTTAGAAAAAAATAGGTCTACCACTATTCAACATGTCCCTGCTAACATTCAAGTTATTGCCGTCAATGAGTAGGTGATACCTCTAAAA
>JAUZQR010000217.1 GCA_030950865.1 Mariprofundaceae bacterium
CGCGTGCTATACTAAAAGCGGTCAAAAGCAGTGGGGTTAACACCACTCGCGAATTGGAAAATATATGTTTTCATGCCGTGCCACCTAAAACACGGCATGGCTCCACTCACCCTGCCACCCGTACATTTCAAGCGCTGCGCATCTGGGTGAATGATGAATATGGTCAAATTGATACAGCTATAAAAGCTGCCATGCATTGCCTTGCGCCATTGGGTCGCTTGGCTGTTATATCGTTTCATTCAGGTGAAGATCGCCGCATTCGCGACCTAATTGAAGCAGAAGTAAATCCTTGCACTTGCCCAAGGGAATTTCCTATGTGTATATGTGGAAAAGTGGCAAGCATGCGTTGGATTCAAAAGAAACCCATTCGTGCCAGTGAGCGTGAATTGGAAGAAAACCCACGTAGTCGATCTGCTATGCTGCGTGTTGCAGAGCGACTGCCAGAGGTTGCATTGTGAGCACGCGGCTGCTGTATGTTACTCTTTTTCTGTCTGTCAGTATATTGGCAGGTGCGCAGGTCTGGCTATCACACCTGCGTATTGAAACATCTCAACATGCTTCCATTCTGCAACAAGAAATTACTGCGCAACACGAAAAAATCCAAGCGCTTGGATTAGAGTATGCTAGTTTATCTCGCCCCAATCGCCTACGCCGATTGGCTCATAGCAAACTTGGCATGCAAGCGCCACGTGCCATACAGGTACTCCAGCCATGAGTAAAATCCAGCATAAAAAACAGCAAGATATACATGCGCGTCGGCGCATGGAGGTTGTGGTTGGTTTGATGGCATTTGGTTTAGCGATGTTGCTTATCCGCGCTGTTGATTTGCATGTATTGCAAAGCGATGCCTTAAAAGCTCATGCCTCCCATCAACATTTTCATCAGTATAATGTAGCCGCACCACGCGGGGTTATTCTTGATCGGCATGGGCGCATCTTATCCAAAAGCATTGAAGTCCCATCTATTGGCGCGTTGGTCGGCGAGATTCCCGAAAAGGATTTAAAATCATTAGCAAGTGCCTTAGAAATGCCCCTTTCTAAGTTGCAAAGGAAAATTAAGAACCGCAAAGGTTTTAGATGGTTGGCGCGCCAAGTATCACCTGCGATTGCTGCCCGTGTAGCTGCGCTAAAAGTTCCGGGTGTACGCCAAGAAAGCGAGTGGCGGCGCTATCAACCACTAGGTCCTGAGACTGGGCATGTTCTGGGTTTTGTTGGTATCGATGGGCATGGGCTTGAAGGCGTTGAACGCAGTATGGAGCAACGCCTGCAAGGTCAAGCTGGCACACGCCTTGTACAACGTGATGCGCGCGGACACTCTTTACCTGGCGGCATATGGCTGAAAAAACCACATATGGGTAGTGCATTAACATTAACCATTGATAGCAATATACAAAGCATCGCTTATGCCGCATTAACCGAAGGTATTCACAAACAGCACGCCAAAGGCGGGTCTGTTGTTGTCATGAACCCAAAAAATGGTGACATCTTAGCCATGGCAAGCTGGCCTGGTTTCAATCCTAATAATTTCACCCGTTATAAACCTGGCCAATGGCGGAACCGTGCCATTACGGACATTTTTGAGCCAGGCTCGACCATGAAACCGTTTACCATTGCCACAGCGATTGATTCAAAAAAATGGCAAGTAAATAGCCTTGTATTTTGTGAGAATGGAAGTTTCCGAGTCGCTGATTACACCATCCATGATGACCATTCCGAAGGCTGGTTAAATTTAACAGGTATTATTGCAAAATCGAGTAATATCGGCGCTGCTAAAATAGCCTTAAATATAGGTTCGGAACAACTGGGCGGCCACTTAGCATCTTTGGGCTTTGGACAACGGACAGGTATAGGGCTCGGTGGTGAGTCGGCTGGCATTCTTATCCCATCTAAAAAATGGGGGGTTGTAGAAACTGCCAACATAGCCTTTGGGCAAGGTATTGCCACCACGCCGTTGCAGCTTGCAGCGGCATTTAGCGTTTTGGCAAATCATGGTGTTAAGTTAACTCCTCGCCTTGTATTATCTGATAAAAAGACTCTTGGAAAACAAATATTTTCAACCAAAACAAGCCAATCTGTCACACAAATGCTTGTTGCAGCAACAGGCATTAATGGTACAGGACAACGTGCCGTTCCTGCGGGTTATCATGTTGCTGGAAAAACTGGCACAGCTCAAAAAGCAAATAAGCAAGGCTCTTATGCCAAAGATAAATTTACAGCCGTCTTCGCTGGTTTTGTGCCTGCCGAAGACCCTGAAATTGTTATTGTAGTCGTGATTGATGAGCCGCAAAAATCTATTTATGGCGGCACTGTAGCAGCTCCTGTTTTTCGTAACATCGCAGCGACTGCATTGCCATATCTCGGTTCACTGCCAGACATGCAAGCCTCAACAGGTTGGCAAGTTCAACAGGCATCCGCAACATCCAATGCTCCGCCTGCAACAGGTCTAGCACCTCATTTGATTGGTCTATCTTTACGCCAAGCTTTCCAGCAATCAGAGCAACAAGGTTATGCTTTGCGTAGCCATGGTTCTGGCTGGGTTACACGCCAATCACCTCACCCGCTTACTGCATTATCCGCAGGCTCTGATATTGAGGTTTGGCTCAATGAATAAGTCGATGCAATACCTCAAAACAATGAGCCAGCCTAGCGTGCAAAGTTTTACTTCACTGGGCTATGACTTTTCGGGTGCAGACTGCAACATCCAAAATATTTGCGATGATTCCCGTGCTGTTAAGCAAGGCGATACTTTTTTATGCATGCCGCGAAGCGCAGGGCAAAGTCGCGACTATATTCAATATGCCATTGTCGCAGGTGCCAGCAGCATCATTTATATTGGCAACGATTATGTAAACAGCAGTGTTCCATGCCTTTATCTGTCTGACATGGATGAAGCGGGTGTGTTCTTACGTCGTTATTTTCAAACCGAGCAAACCACAACCCAGTGTATCGGCATTACAGGTACGGATGGCAAAACCAGTGTTGCTTGGATTTTGCGTGAAGCATTGGTGAAAAAATATGGTCAAGCATGGTCTTCAGGGACATTGGGCTGGATTGAAGATGATGGACATATCCATGATTTGGGTAATACCACCCCGTCTATGTTAACCCTACACCACTTATTATCTGCAGCTGATAAACAAAATATCCCAGCCTTGGTTATGGAAGTATCATCGCATGGCATAGATCAGCAACGTATTGCGGGCTTACATTTTGATGCAGGTATATGGACAACATTGGGGCGCGATCATTTGCAAGACCATGGTGGCTTTGAGGCTTATGCATCATTAAAGAGTCGTTTTATTTACGACACAGGCAAGCACGGTGGAACAGTTGTTTATAATCATGACCAAACGAATGTTTACAAACATCTTAAACCTGCTGATTTTGCACTGCACGCCTATGGACATGGTTTATATGAACATAACAAACAAGCGGATATGATGACATGGGAGCAAGAGCTTCCTGGTTTATTACGCTTGGCATACCAAGGCGAAGAAGTCGTGGTAGAGGATATTCCTGTTGGTCGTTTCCATGCCGAAAACATCGCCGCTGTAGCACAGATATTGCATAGCCATTATAAACTCAACCTGCAAGAAATTGCCCAGCTTTTATGTGGTGTTACAGCCCCTCCTGGTCGCATGCAGCCCGTGAATGCTGGAATTTGGCAAGCATTTATTGATTACGCACATACAGCCGAAGCATTGCAAGCCTGTTTGGAAAGCATCCGCCCTATCACGCACGGACGTTTATTACTTGTGTTTGGCTGTGGTGGTGAACGCGACCGAGAGAAGCGTCCTGCAATGGGACGTATTGCCTCTGAATTCGCGGATATCCTGTGGATTACATCCGATAATCCTCGCCATGAACGTCCAGAAATCATTGCGTCAGAAATTGAAGAAGGTATCGCTCACCCTTACCCTCTGGAAGTACACTTACAGCTTGATCGCAAACAAGCTATTGCCGATGCCATCGCTAGCATGAACAGTGATGATACTTTGGTTATCGCAGGTAAAGGTCACGAAGCTTATATGGATATTCAAGGTGAGCGTTTACCATGGAGCGATATGGCGTGTGCTCGTCAGTTGCTACATCAAAAAAATATGGGGCAAACCTCATGTATTTAAGTGGTCTAGACATTCAACACGCCACACGTGGGCAATGGCGCAATCAGCAGCCTGATAAAATCGAGCAGATTCAAGTAGAGCATCTTCAAACGGACTCTCGCCATTTTAATCAAGGCGATGCTTTTCTTGCTTTGCGTGGCCCCCACTTTGATGGTCATGCCTTTGCCCAACAAGTAAGTAATAAAGCCTGTGCTCTTATTGGTGACCATCAAGGCATTCAAAACTGGTCTGATTTGAAAACGCCACAATTAGAAGTTAGCGACACCTTGCTTGCACTCGGTGATATTGCCCATGCTTGGCGCAAGAAATTAACCGCAACAAGCGTGATTGCTATTACAGGCTCTTACGGTAAAACTACCATTCGTTCGATGTTGACACATACATTCAATGCTTTGGGCATTAAAACCACTGCTACCCATGCCAATCTAAACAACTTGATTGGTGTGCCTATGACACTTTTAGGTGTTCCCGAAAATGCTGAAATCGCACTGATTGAATGTGGCATTAGCGAAATTGGTGAAATGCAACAACTCTCCAAAATTGTACAGCCTGATATTGCCATTTTAACAGGTCTTACGAGTGCCCATGCCGAAGGGTTGGGGGGATTAGAGGGTGTTGCGCATGAAAAGTCTCTATTATTAAAACAAT
The DNA here is from genome assembly GCA_030950865.1 of Mariprofundaceae bacterium. Taxonomy (GTDB): domain Bacteria; phylum Pseudomonadota; class Zetaproteobacteria; order Mariprofundales; family Mariprofundaceae. The sequence goes on from JAUZQR010000217.1 coordinate 4,772, forward strand.
TGCTACCACAAGGTTGGTGCGCCTTGGGTGAAGGTGTTCGCAAACAGTTAAAAGACATGCAACATGATTGCATAGAAACCTTTGTCGACTGGCAGCTACAAGGCAAAGATTTGTCATTAAGCTATCAAGGTGAGTCTGCATCTTTAACATTACCACTGCCTGCGCCACATTGGGGCTCAAATATGGCGTTTGTTGCTTCTATTGTGTTGCAATATGGGCAAAAACATCAACGCCAAATAAGCTTTAAAGCAATAACATCTGCTTTGGCGACTTGGCAAGCTGCCGAAGGGCGTTTACAAACGCTTTCAGGCATCAACCACTGTGTCATTTTAGATGATTGCTACAATGCCAACCCCATCTCTATGCAAGCTGCACTTCATACATTGTCAGCCATGCCAAAACGCCGCATCGCAATACTGGGTGACATGGCTGAGTTGGGTGATGATGCAGAGTATGCCCACAAACAACTTGATGTATCACAAGTGGATATGCTGATGCTGGTTGGTACGCATATGCATGCCTTACATCAACAGATTCCAGCATCGCAATGGTTCGCTAATACAGGTTTATTGCTCACATGGTTAAGAGAGCACCAAGCGATGTTTACAGCCCAAGACACCATACTCATCAAAGCATCGCATAGCATAAAACTTAATCTTGTTGTTGAACTGCTTGCAGAGCAAGGAGATACACATGCTATATAACCTTCTTGTGCCATTAATTGATGATTATTCATTCCTTAACCTATTTCAGTATATCACTGTCCGCACAGTAGGTGCACTGGTAACCTCATTGGTTATTTGCTGGGTAGTAGGCCCTGTCTTTATCGGCTGGATGAAAGATTTGCAGGGTCAAGGTCAACCTATACGCGATGATGGTCCACAAAGTCACTTGTCCAAACAAGGCACACCGACCATGGGCGGTCTATTGATTCTCTTTAGCTTAACCATTTCCACATTATTATGGGCTGATTTGACCAATCATTTTATTTGGTTGGCTCTTTTGGTCACGCTCGGTTATGGGTTGATTGGTGGATGGGATGATTACCTCAAATTAACCAAACAAAACAGCAAAGGGCTATCGGGTCGTTGGAAGTTATTATTGCAACTCTTATTCGGTGGCATTGCTGCCGTCGGCTTGATGCAAACCACTGCCCCTATTGTTGATATTCCATTCTTCGCTGTGCAGTGGGATATGGGTTACTGGTATATCTTATTTGTTATATTTGTATTGATTGGCACATCCAATGCCGTGAATTTAACCGATGGTTTGGATGGTTTAGCTGTGACTCCAACCTTTATGACTGCCATGGCTTTGGCAGTGATTGTATACCTTGCTGGTCATGCGCATTTTTCTGAGTATCTATTAATTCCCTACATTCCTGGCGCAGGCGAGTTAACCATTTTCTGCGGTGCTATTATGGGTGCTTGTTTGGGTTTCTTATGGTTCAATACCTATCCAGCACAAGTATTCATGGGTGATGTTGGCTCATTGGCACTTGGCGGTGCATTGGGTTTTGTAGCATGCGCTGTACATCAACAGTTCTTACTGGCTATTGCTGGTGGATTATTTGTCCTAGAGGCTGTGTCTGTGATTGTTCAGGTTGCTAGTTTTAAGCTTACAGGTAAACGCGTTTTTCGCATGGCTCCTATTCATCATCATTATGAATTAAAAGGCTGGCCCGAACCTAAGGTCATTGTACGTTTCTGGATCATCTCATTTCTATTGGCATTGGTAGCACTTGCTACCTTGAAGATTCGTTAAGTCATGACTGCTAGCAACCCACAAAAACACGCCATCATAGGCATGGGAAAAACAGGCATCTCTATCGCCCATTTTCTATTGCGCCAAAGTATCCTCTGCGAAGCATTTGATGAAAAACTCAGCACGCTTCCAGAAGATTTAAATATCCCATTGCATACAGGTGCGCTCAACAGTGAGGCGCTTCAAGTATTTGATTATATCTGGGTTAGCCCAGGTATTCCTTGGAATAATTTAGCGTTACAAAAAACACGCAATGCTGGCATTCCTATGCAAGGCGACTTAGCTCTATTTTTAGAACATTGTGACACACCATTGATTGCTATTACAGGCACCAATGGCAAAACAACCACCACACAAACCATACAAACACTCTTGGAAACACTGCCTGGCGGCTGCGATACGGGCGGTAATATTGGTACGCCCATGCTCGATCTTATTAGCCCAAACAAACTTCCTAACCGTATTGCGTTGGAGCTTTCTAGCTTTCAACTGGAGCGCTGTAATCATATTCACCCGCGCTGGGCTGTTTTACTTAATATTCAATCTGACCATGCCGACATGCATGCCAATAAAGAAGCATATTTAGAGGCTAAGCTACGTCTTTTCGCCCATCAAAGCACAGGCGACACTGCCATGCTACCCACAGGCGATGTTTGGAATGCTTTGACTGAACAATTATCCGAACGTGGTGTTCAGGTACATCGTTTTGGACATCTTATCGAAAATCACCCTGCCATTGAAACATTGGCTGCGGGCATTGTAAGCAATGATAAACAACATACGTTGTTTTGGCATCAGGATGGACATCGCCAAAGCCTCAATTGCCAACGCATCCCAACACGTGGTTTACATCAGCATATCAACCTAGCGGTGGCAGCACAGGCAGCCGCTGATTTTGGTGTTTCCAATACAGTGATTCGTGAAGCAATATCATCATTCCGAGGTTTGCCACATCGTTTACGATTGATTGGCAATGTTGCAGGGCATGATTGGTTTGATGATTCCAAGGCGACCAACCCTGCTGCTGCACAAGCGGCATTAAACTCATTTGAGCAGAGTATTTGGATTTGTGGTGGCTTGCGCAAAGGTTTGGATTTAATGCCTTTATCAGATGCTGTTAGTGAACATGTATCGCACGCCATTGTCATTGGCAAAGAAAAGAGACCTTATATCGAGTTGTTACAAAAAGCAGGCATTAGTTACACCGTCGGCGGCACAGTTGAACGAGCGGTTGTTATGGCTGCCAATCATGCAAGCAATCTGCCTGTTTTATTATCACCTGCAGCAGCTAGCCAAGACCAATTTGCCAATTATGCAGAGCGTGGTTATGCCTTTGCCAAGGCAATCAAACATCTGGAGAAGCAAAGCTAATGCGCCCCGCTTTTGATTCCATTCTTATTGGCTGCGTTATCGCATTGCTAACGTTAAGCATATTGATGGTCAGCAGTGCCAGCTTAAGTGTTGCCGAGGTACGTTATGATGATGCCTTTCGAATTATCCGTCATTGGTTAATCTATATTCCGCTTGGTTTATTACTCATGTGGGGCGTTTCACGTGTTCACCCTTCGTGGTGGAAAGCAGCAAGTTTACCCTTGCTGATTGCTGCCTTACTGGCGATGGTGGCTGTTCTGATTGCAGGGCAAAGTCTGAATGGTGCAACACGCTGGTTTTCCTTTTTCGGCATAAGTTTGCAACCCGTTGAACTGCTCAAACCAACTGTTATTTTATACATAGCATATTATATAAGCACATTTCCAGATCGCCTTAAACAGCTTTCCAGTGGTTTAGCTCCCATGCTATTTATTCTATGCATTGCACTTTTACTGCTTATGTTACAACCAGATTTTGGTAATTCTGTTCTGCTTGCCAGTGTATGTTTCACATTATGGTTTGTGGGCGGCGTTCCATTTCGTCATTTAGCGGGCATTGCGGCAATCTTAATTCCCATTGCAATCATTGCAGTGATTGCTGAACCATACCGTGTTGAACGTCTATTAAGCTTTACCGACCCATGGGCAGATCAATTTGGCAGTGGTTATCAATTGATTCAATCCATGATTGCTTTCGGCTCTGGCGGACTGACAGGCTCAGGGTTAGGGCAAGGTGTACAAAAATTATTCTACTTGCCTGAAGCATTTACTGATTTTATTGCAGCGGTCATGGGTGAAGAGCTTGGGCTTATCGGTACTGCGGGACTGATTATTATTTTTGGCATTCTCATTATGCGTGGTCTACAACTGGCAATGCGTTGTGAGCAGACTTTTGAACGTTTACTTGCTCTAGGATGCACCTTGCTTATTGGCATCAGTTTCTTTATCAACCTTGCCGCAGTGATGGGTTTGATTCCAACCAAAGGTATGCCCATTCCATTTTTCTCTTATGGCGGTAGCGCATTATTTGGCAACTGTATTTTAATGGGTCTTTTGTTAGGCATTCATAGGCATTTACCCGTGCAACAAAATAACAGCACGCGCCATAAAAGAGCAGCGGAGGTGGTAGCATGAGCAATATAACACCTCGACTCTGTATTGCCGGTGGTGGCACAGGTGGTCATGTGATGCCTGCTTTGGCACTGGCGGACGCTGCGCGTGAAAGGTGGAATGAGCTGCAAGTGAGCTTTATTGGGGCTGAACGCGGTCTTGAAGCTAAATTATTGCCTGAACGTGGCGAAGATGTATTGCTGCTAAAAATGCATGCTGTGCAAGGTGTTGGCTTCATGCACAAGCTCCGCGTATTGTTATGGGAAATGCCTCATGCGGTTTATAGCATTTATAAATATTGGAAAAAACAACGTCCAACAGTGCTTGTAGGTGTAGGTGGTTATGCCAGTGCCACAGGTGTAATTGCAGCCATTATCAGTCGGGTTCCTGTCGTACTCTATGAGCAAAATGCTGTACCTGGTTTGGTGAATCGCACCTTAGCGCGTTTTTCCAAACGTATTATGTTAGGCTTTGCAGAGGCTCAAGCCCATTCAAAAGAAACACAAACAGTGCATACAGGTAATATTGTCCGCACTGATATTGCCAATATCCAGTGGCAACAACATACACCACCATGCCTACTTGTATTGGGTGGTTCGCAAGGCGCGCGTTTTCTCAATCAAAATATTCCTCAAGCATGTGTTTCGCTGCATGAGCAAGGCAAAGATTTTAGCGTTACTCACGTATGCGGTGGTGATGAAAAACAACGTGCTGACATTGCTAAAGTGTACCAACAGGCAGGTATTACAGCCGAAGTGATGATTTTTTGCACTAATATGCCTGATTTTTATAATCGTGGTGATTTAATGATTGCCAGAGCGGGTGCGATGACCGTTGCCGAAGCTAATATGGTAGGTTTACCTTGTATCTTTATCCCTCTACCTCATGCCGCAGACCAACATCAAACATTCAATGCGCGTAGTTTAAGCAATCAAGGTGCGGCTCTCTTGGCAGAGCAAAGTGAGCATAATCGCAACACACTGGCACAACTGATTGCTGATACATTATTTGATACTGAACAATTACAGACCATGCATAAAGCCAGCTATTTGATGCGCATAGAAGATGCCAAAGAACGCCAATTGGGTGTCTTAGAAGAATGGTTTGGAAAAGATACTTTGAAGGAAGCAAACTTATGAAATCCCGCGTCCAACTCATTCACTTCACAGGCATAGGCGGTATCGGCATGAGCGGTATTGCAGAATTACTGCACAACCAAGGCTTTAATGTGCAAGGTAGTGATGCTGCCGATAGTGCCAATGTTCAACGTTTGCGTGATTTGGGAATTGCAGTAGCTATTGGTCATGCCGCCGAGCATATCGGTGATGCTGAAGTGGTCGTGGTGACATCAGCGGTCAATGAAAGTAATCCAGAAATTATAGCCGCACGAGAGAGCAACATCCCTGTTATTCCACGTGCTGAAATGTTGGCAGAATTGATGCGTATGAAACAAGGCATTGCCATTGCTGGCAGTCATGGCAAAACGACCATTACCTCTATGATTGCCCATGCTATGGAAATAGCAGGGCTTGATCCTACCTATGTGATTGGTGGACGTTTGATGGCATCTGGTAGCAATACACGCCTTGGCTCCAGCCCTTGGCTTGTTGCAGAAGCCGATGAAAGTGATGGTTCATTTTTGCATTTATCACCCACCATCACAGTGGTCAGTAATATTGATCCTGAACATCTTGATCATTATGGTGACTTTGAGACGCTCATGGCTGCTTTTGTACAGTTTGTGAATCAAACGCCTTTTTATGGACGTGTTGTCTTGCATCAAGAGCACCCTCATGTTGCTAGTCTGCGTGAGCATGTGCATAAACCCATTACGACCTATGGCTCTAGCCCACAGGCAGATATTCAACTGATACAATCAGTGAGTGATGGTTATGCGCAAATATTAACCATTGGATTACACGGCGAGAAACAAACACAAGAGCTTTATTTACCCATGCCAGGTCAGCACAATGCTGAGAATGCCTTGGCTGCCATTGCTGTCTTGCGCGATTTGAATATTGACTGGAAAACAATTCAAGAAGGCTTTAAAAGCTTTGCAGGTATCCAGCGTCGTTTCCAATGTTTCCAAAGCAAAGATACTGTATTGGTGGATGATTATGCCCATCATCCCAAAGAGTTATTGGCAACCTTGGATGCAGCGCGCACATGCTGGTCTGATCGCCATATCACAGTTGTTTTCCAACCACATCGTTATACCCGAACCCGCGATTTGATGGACGAATTTCTTGGCAGCTTTGAGCTTGCCAATGAACTTATTTTACTGCCTGTTTACGCTGCAAGTGAAGAACCTATTGAGGGAGCAACATCTGAAGCACTACAACAAGGCTTGCTGCGTCGCGGTCATAGACAGGTTTCATTGGCGGATGATTTGGATGCGGCTTTTGCAAGTGCCAAACAAGCATTGGATGACAATCATATTGTATTGCTTTTGGGTGCAGGCTCTATCGGCTCACTGGCAGTACGTTTACGCCAAGCTTTGGGAGAGAAAAGCTAATGCCTTGGCAACAAGCATTACAAGCTCTAGGCGAGCTTAGTCAACATGAGCCCATGGCTTCTCACACCACCATGGCTGTAGGTGGCGCTGCCGCGTGGTATTTCAAACCCAATGATAAACCATCATTGAGTCAGGCTTTGCCTGTAATCCCAGAAAATATAAACATTCTTCCTTTGGGGCGAGGCAGTAACTTGCTTGTGCCAGACCACGGGGTTGATGGCATGGTCATTGACTTGGGTTTGTTGAATAACATTCAACTTCATAGTCAAACATTAACCGCTCAAGCTGGCAGCCGCATGTCCAAAGTTGCACAAACAGCCGCCAATGCAGGGCTGAGCGGGCTTGAATTTATGGCAACCGTACCAGGTGATTTGGGTGGTGGTATTGCGATGAATGCAGGTGCATTCGGGCAGCAGGTCTCCGATACATGTTTGCATGCTTCTATTGTTCATCGTGATGGCAATGAAGAGATATTAAGCAAGCAACAATTACAGATGCGCTATCGTCATAGCCACATTCCTAAGCAGTCTATCATCGTATCCGCCAGTTTTGGACTTCAAACTGGTGACCAACAAGAAATCCGTGATGCCATGCGGGATATGCGTCAAAAACGCTCATTAACACAACCTTTGGCGCTAGCTAATTGTGGTTCTGTCTTTAAAAATCCTGACGGTGATTATGCTGCACGTTTAATTGAAGCCGCTGGACTTAAAGGAAAAAGCATTGGCGGGGCTCAAATATCCGAGCTTCATGCCAACTTTATTGTCAACCATGGCAATGCCTGTAGCGATGATATTACTGCCCTTATTCAATTGGCTCAACAATGTGTTTTTGAAAAGTTTGCAATCACACTAGAAACCGAAGTTCGTATATTGGAGGTCATGCAATGAATAAAATCATGCAAAGCATTACTTTCAAAAAAGTCGGTGTCTTGATGGGCGGAACATCAGCAGAACGCGAAATATCCCTGCAATCAGGTCACGCCGTCTTTGAAGCATTGAACGCCACAGGTATTGATGCCGTTGCCATTGATTTACAAACCGATTGGGCATCGCATATTAAACATGCAGACATTGATGCCGCATTTATCGCATTGCATG
>JAUZQR010000218.1 GCA_030950865.1 Mariprofundaceae bacterium
TTGCTGATCGCCGTGGTTCATTAAACTTTGATGATGAAGGCACACCCACGCAACGTAATGTATTGATTGAAGATGGCATTCTCACTGGCTACATGCAGGACAAACAAAATGCCCGTTTGATGGGTGTTCCAGCCACAGGCAATGGTCGTAGAGAATCCTATGCCGATCCAGTTCAACCACGTATGACCAATACCTTTATGTTGGCAGGAAAGGATAAACCCGATGATATACTGGCATCCTTGGATGAAGGTATTTATGCCGTGAATTTTGGTGGTGGTCAGGTGGATATTACCTCTGGCAAGTTCGTGTTCACCACATCCGAGGCTTACTATGTGAAGAATGGTAAAATCCAATATCCAGTCAAAGGGGCAACCTTGACGGGCATGGGACATGAAGTATTGCAAAAAGTTTCTATGATTGGTGATGACTTAGCGCTTGATCCTGGTGTTGGAACATGTGGTAAAGGCGGGCAATCGGTACCTGTTGGCGTGGGCTTACCAACCATTCGGGTGGATGAATTAACCGTCGGAGGGACAGAGACATGAGTGAGCTTATCCATAAAGGTTCCGATAGGTCTATGAAAGATATCGCCAGCCAACTTGTCGACATCGCCAAACAATCAGGCGCATGCCATGCCGATGCCCTCTCCGTGATTGATACGGGTGAATCCGTGGATGTACGCCATGGCAAACTCGAATCCATTGAACGCGAAGATTCACGCGGTGTTGGTTTACGTGCTTTTATTGATACTGCCAAAGGTCTTGCATTTGCATCCGCCAGCACATCCGATGTCTCTGAAAAGGGGCTCAAACAGCTTGCTGAACAAGTGATCAATATGGCAAATATTTCCGAACCAGATCCTGATGCTATGCCGCCTGTCGGCGCAGAGCACCCTACTAGCCATGAACTTTCAGCATGGCAGAAAAAACACCCACATCAGCCCCATGGTTGGACAACCGAGCAAGCCAAAGCTGCAACATTATCATGTGAAGATGCCGCACTTACCTATTCTGATAAATTATCCAATTCCGAGGGGGCAAGCGCTAGCTTTGGTGAGACACGTATTGCTTATGCTGCATCCGATGGTTTTGTGGCAGATTATGAGCGTGCATCCAGCTCTTTATCCATTTCAGTCATTGCTGGAGAAGGTGAATCCATGCAGCGTGATTATGCTTATACACGTGCCAAACAAGCCAACGGTTTGCGCAATGCTGCCGAGGTTGGACAAGAAGCATCCGAGCGCACATTAAGGCTCTTGGGTGCATCAGAGATTAGCAGTCGTACCACCACTGTGATTTTTGAGCCGCGTATTGCAACATCCATTTTAAGTCACTTGGCATCTGCCATCAATGGGCGTGCAATCTTGCAAAAGCGTTCATTCTTAAATGACGCGGTAAATAAAAATATATTTCCTGAATTTATTCACATCAGTGACAACCCTGATTATCCAGATGGCATGGGCAATCGTCTGTTTGATGGTGAAGGCACACACTGCCAAGCACGCAATATTATTGAGGCAGGTAGACTTACAGGCTTTCTTACCGACCGCTATGCTGCCAAACGCTTGGGTACGACTCCAACAGGGCATGCAAGGCGCGGATTAACAGGTGATACAGGCATTGGTACATCCAATCTTATATTGCAGCCAGGCAAAGAAAGTTTAGATAGTATCTTGCACGATATAAACGATGGTATATTGATTACAGAGTTAATGGGCTTTGGCATTAATGGCGTGACAGGTGATTATTCACGTGGGGCTGCTGGTTTTCTGATTGAAGATGGCAAACTCTCTCGCCCTGTACAAGCCTTTACCATTGCAGGTAATTTGAAAGACATGTTTGCCAATATTTCCCACATTGGTAATGATTTGACATGGTTCGGCTCAACAGCAGTACCGAGCATCGCAATTGCAAATATGACAATTGCAGGACAGTAATAAACAATTGGAGAGTACAATGAGTTATGATGTTTACGGCGTAGGTAACGCCATTATGGATTTACAAGTACAATGTGATGATGCTTTTCTTGAAAAGAACAGTATCGAAAAAGGCATTATGACACTCACTGAACCTGAGCGTCAGCAAGTGGTCTTGGATGCTTTATCCAACCATCATATTCACTACTGTTCGGGTGGCTCAGCAGCCAATACCATTGTAGGCATTGCCGATATGGGTGGCACAGCTGCGTATGCTAGTAAAACTGGGAATGATGGCTTTGGTCATCAATATCT
>JAUZQR010000219.1 GCA_030950865.1 Mariprofundaceae bacterium
AGGTAAAATATCTGGAACGATTTTAAAAACTGATGATACGAATGTTGTAACAGCCAAAAGCGATATTACGTTGCAGCAAGGCATGCTTGAAGGCTCCAATGTAAATGCGGTATTGATGATGGTGGAAATGATGCAAAACACCCGTAGCAATCAATCAATGATGAAAATTCTGGAACAATATAACCAGCAAGAGGGTCAGATTACTCAAACTGTTGGACGCTTGCCTGGTTGAGAATAATAAACTAATTAAATGAGATAAATCGGAGAAATTATTATGATGAGAGCATTATGGACAGCAGCAACAGGTATGGCAGCACAGACTACGAATGTGGATGTTATTTCCAATAATCTTGCGAATGTGAACACGGCAGGATTTAAGCGTGGGCGTGCGAATTTTCAGGATTTGATGTACCAGCAAGTGAAGACACCAGGCTCAGAATCCAGTGGGGCAGGTACACAATTACCATCGGGCATTCAAATTGGTTTGGGTGTACAAACATCCAGTGTTACCAGTATATTTTCTGCGGGTAGCTTAAAACAAACGGATAACCCGCTTGACCTAGCGATTAAAGGGCGAGGCTTTTTCGAGGTACTCACTGCCAGTGGTGATTTGGCTTACACCCGTGGAGGCTCGTTTAGCACGGATTCTCAAGGTCAGTTGGTGACAGCTAATGGTGATGTTGTGCAGCCTGGGATTACTATTCCGCCTGATGCTCTAGGCATTAACATTGCTGAAGATGGTACGGTATCTGTGGATCAGCAGGGAGCACAAACTTCGATTGTTGGACAGCTTACAACCGTAGATTTTAGTAACCCAGGTGGTTTAAAATTGATGGGCGGCTCTTTGTATGCACCCACAATAGCTTCTGGAGCAGCTATTGCAGGTACGCCAGGTCTTAACGGCTTTGGCATCATTGGGCAAGGTATGTTGGAAATGGCCAATGTGAACATTGTTGAAGAAATGGTAAACTTGATTGCTGGGCAACGCGCCTATGAAATGAATTCTAAAGCTATTCAGGCAGCAGATGAAATGCTTCAAGCAGCCAATAGTGTGAAAAGATAGCATTGTATGAACTTTAAACGTTTCCTCCAAGCCTTGGTCATGTTTGCCATGCTTTATCCTGTGCCGTTATGGGCATCAGCATTGGAGAAATCTTTAAATGATTTCTTTGCGCAGGGTATTCATTACCAAGGTGCAAAGGCGGAGTTGATACAAGTGAATCATTGGCCAAACACAAAACAAGCATTGCGCTGGCGCATGCCAGCAGTGAGCCGTCATAGCAAACGGATATCACTTATTGCGGAACAAGGCATGGGTCCGTCTTTACGCCGCTGGTATGTACCAGTACAGCTACATTGGTGGGCAAATGTTGTATCAGTGCGGCAAGAATTGCCTGCTAGGACACTTTTGCAGTCATCTATGTTGCAGGTGCAGCGAAGAGATATAGCGGGTCATATGGGTGTTTGGTGGAAAGAGGTTGCGAAGTTGGAAGGTATGCGGCTAACACGACCTTTGCATGCTGATGATGTGGTTTTTTCTAATGCTGTAAAGCGTCCGCCGCTAATCAAGCGTGGTGATAGAGTCACGATGATTGTGGGTAATGGTAGCTTTTTAGTGCGTGCTGCAGGCAAGGCTATGAAAGCAGCAGGGTTGGGAGAAAGAGTGTTGGTACAGAATATGCGTAGTAAAAAGCGAGTAGAGGCGATTGTGGTCGATGCTCACACCGTACGGGTGGAGATTTAAAGTAAGAAGGTGGTTGTTATGATGTATAAAAACATTCAGCAGTTTGTTGCGTTAGGAAGCTTGCTGGCTTTGCTAGGGGCTTGCACTCCGATGGCAAGCACAATCACAAAAGATAACAATCTTGAGATGGTAGAAAAAGCCATGCACGCCCCAAGACAGGATCATACCGAAACAGGCTCTTTGTGGAGTAATACGGGGGCAACCATCTTTGCAGACCCCAAGGCTAATGCCGTTGGTGACTTGGTAACCGTGTTGGTTTCTGAAAAGGCAAGCGCAACACGAAATTTAGGCACAAAAAAGAACAAGAAATCTTCACATAAGACTGCGGTGACAGCGGCATTGGGTTATGAAACATCGCTGGCTGCCAAAAATCCCAACTTCAAACCATCGAGTGCTTTGGATTTAAGTAATGAAAAAAGCTTTGATGGCTCTGGGCAGACCTCCAATTCAGATACACTAACAGCCAGTGTGACGTCCGTGGTCACTGAAGTTTTTCCCAATGGTAATTTGCGCATTGTCGGTCGTCGCCAATTAACCATTAACAATCAACCGCAGGCATTAACATTTAGTGGTGTGATTCGGCCGTTAGATATTACTTCTGATAATACTGTTCCTTCATCAAAAGTAGCCCAAGCTGTGATTAGTTACGGTGGTGGTGGCGATTTGGCAAGTGTGGCTCACGAGGGTTGGTTGGGACAAACACTTGATGTGATTTGGCCTTTTTAATGGTTTGTTTTATGGAGCGTGTGATGTTAAAAAATATTCAGTGGATGATGTTTGTTTTGTTTGTATGTATGGGTTTTTTCGTGGTTTCACCAGCCCAAGCTGAGCGCATCAAAGATATTGCTTCTGTAGAAGGTGTACGTGGTAACGCGCTTATCGGCTATGGCTTGGTGGTGGGTCTTAATGGTACGGGAGATAGTTACAATTCAGCGCCATTTATGCTTAATAGTATTACATCCATGCTGGAGCGTTTTGGTGTAAATGTACGAGATAATATTAGTAAAATGAAACCTGAAAACATTGCGGCGGTTATAGTGACAGCTGAATTACCTGCTTTTTCAAGACCTGGTCAGCAAATTGATGTCACGGTTTCTAGTATGGGAGATTCAGCAAGTCTGCGTGGCGGAACGCTGTTAATTACGCCACTTTTGGGTGGAGATAAACAAATATATTCTGTAGCACAAGGACCTATTTCGGTGGGTGGGTTTAGTCTAGGTGGAAAAGCTTCAACGGTAACCAAAAACCACCCAACTGTAGGTAAAATACCCAATGGTGGGCGTATTGAGCGTGCAGCACCACGCGGTATGGATGCGGCACAAAATAAGGTTGTTTTAACCTTAAATCGCGCTGATTTCACCACTGTTCGACGCATGCAAGAGGCTATTAATAAGAAGTTTGGTCAGCCTGTTGCAAGAGCCGTTGATGCGGGAACAGTGGAAGTGATTAATATTGAAAATAATGCCATTATGTTGGTGTCAGACTTGGAACAAATTGAGCTTCAAACAGATCATCGTGCCATCGTTGTTGTGGATGAACGCACAGGAACCATTGTGATGGGACAAGAAGTAACCATTGATATGGTTGCTGTCGCGCATGGAAGTATTCAGGTCAGTGTTGGTGAAGACCCACAAGTTTCACAGCCGAATGCCTTTTCAGGCGGAAAAACGGCGACGGTTGATAGTACAACCGTGGACGTAACAGAAGAAAAAGCAAAACTAGTGGTGCTTCCAAAAACAGCGACATTAAGTAGTTTGGTTGAAGCGTTGAATGCTGTTGGTGCATCTCCCAGTGATATGATTGCTGTTTTACAGGCAATTAAAGCTGCAGGAGCACTACATGCAGACTTGAAGGTCATCTAATGCGTGACTTAGTTGAAACAGTGATTGCACAGGTGATGGCGCAAGATAAGTCAGTGACAAAACCTGTGTCAGACCCTGAAGCTTTCAAGAGTCGCTTTGTGCAGGCTCTAAATCATAAACCCGCTCCGCAAGTGAATGATAAGCTGGA
>JAUZQR010000022.1 GCA_030950865.1 Mariprofundaceae bacterium
TGTTCAGGTTGTAAATGTTGTTGCGGTCAATGATGAAGAAGTCACCGTGGACGGTAACCATCCTTTGGCAGATGAAGCATTGCACTTTGATGTGACTGTTCGCGCTATTCGTGAAGCAACGGCCGAAGAATTAGAGCATGGTCATGTACACTCTGCAGATTGTAACCACTAATTTAAATCTAAATGATGCTGGAAAGGGTGGAGAATCTATTCTCTGCCCTTTTTTATGCCTCAAATACCCTTACAAATAAGTCTATTTCGCCCTTGTCTTTTGGCTTCAAAACGAGCGTGGTCTGCGGCACGAATTAAATCACGAGATTTATGTTTGAGCATGGGTGATGTTGTGGATAGTCCCAATGATAATGTAAGGCATGGTTGGGTTTCAGAGTGCTGATGAGGGATGTTTAAATCCATAACAGCCTTGCGCAGTTTTTCTGCGATATACATACCACCCTTGGCTGTTGTGGCGGGTAATAATATAATAAATTCTTCACCACAGTAGCGGGCACAGAAATCGGTGGGTCGTTGCAAGACTTTTTGTATCACTTGTGCAATGTGTTTCAGGCATGCATCACCTTGTTTATAACCATAGTGATCATTGTATGCTTTGAAATGGTCAATATTGGCAATTAATACGGACAATGGCTCAGTTTCGCGTAGAGCACGGCTCCATTCACGTTCATAATGTTGGGAAAAAGTTTGACGGTTGGCAATACCTGTCAAAGCGTCCAAAGATGAGACGTTTTTTAGCGTTTTTTGACATGCTTCTAATTTGGCAGTTGTTGTCTCGAAACTGTTTTTAGCATCAATAAATTGGAGCCTTTGCAGGTATGCTGTGCTTTGTAGGCGGATACGTGTTAGTAATTCCTGCTTGTTTGTAGTGGTTTCAATATAATCACTGCAACCACGAAAAAAAGCGTAATCACGTATAGGTTTTGGCGCATGTAACCCAAGCATAATAACAGGAATATGAGCCAATAAAGTGTGTGCTCTGTAGGTGCGTAATAAGTCTAAGCTATGGGTGCCTTGCATACTTTGTAAAATCACGCTTGGCTTAATATTTTCGGCTATTTGTATGGCTTGTTGTTCATTGTTGCAGACATATACGACCATCTCTGTAGCAGATTGAAGGGTGCGCAATATATGTTGTTGTGATTTACTTGCCTTGGTAACCCAAAGTATGATGGCGGACATATAGTGTTATAATGCTTTATCAGACATTAAAACGGAAATGCAACACATCGCCATCTTGCACAATATATTCCTTACCTTCCAAACGCATTTTTCCAGCTTCTTTGGACTTGGCTTCACCACCTAGATTGACAAAATCTTCATAAGCAATGGTTTCAGCACGAATAAAGCCTTTTTCAAAGTCATTATGAATGACAGCAGCAGCTTTGGGAGCGGTATCTCCGATGTGAATCGTCCAAGCACGCACTTCTTTCACACCAGCGGTGAAATAAGTAATAAGATTAAGCAAGCTATAGGCGGCACGAATCACAGTATTTAGCCCAGGTTCTTCCAAGCCTAAATCAGATAAAAATTCAGTTTTAGATTCGTCATCCATTTCAGCGAGTTCAGCCTCAATTTGGGCCGAAACAATGGCAACTTCTGCACCTTCTTCGGCTGCAAAAGCACGCACTTTTTCGACATAGGCATTGCCATCAGGCAATGAACCATCATCAACATTGGCGATGTATAACACAGGTTTGCCAGTGAGCAGACAATAGTCTTTTATTTTATCAAAATCATCATTGCTTAAGTCTTGGCGACGTACGGTAACACCATCTTCCAAGCCTTTAAGAACACGCTCTTGTACGGCAAGTAAAGCCAACGCATCTTTATTGCCAGACTTGGTTGTTTTGATAGTTCTTTCTACAGCTTTTTGCATGCTTTCCATATCTTTAAGCATCAATTCTGTATCAATGATTTCAATATCAGCCAGTGGGTCAATCGCATTGGAGACATGGGTAACATTTTCATCGTCAAAACATCGACCGACGTGAGCAATTGCCGAGCATTCACGAATATTAGCCAAGAACTTGTTTCCCAAGCCTTCGCCACTGGCAGCACCAGCCACCAATCCAGCAATATCAACAAATTCTACAACGGCATGCTGCATGGCTTGAGGGCTTACAATTTTTGCCAATGCATCCATACGTGAATCAGGAACTTTGACCAATCCAACATTGGGGTCAATGGTGCAAAATGGGTAGTTGGCAGCCTCTGCACCACCACCATTTAAGGCGTTAAATAAAGTTGATTTTCCAACATTTGGAAGTCCGACGATGCCAATGGAAAGTGCCATGGGTGAATCTCCTGATACGAATAAATATTTATTCTAAGGGTTTAATTTGTTGTGAATCTTATTGGCTGCGGTATCTGTTTTGCCAGCTAAAATACCAGCAAACTCTTCTTCTAATACATGAAAGATACGTGCTTCATCGGCGCGGTCATCTTCATTGGCACGACCCAATACCCAAGCTGTAATATCACCATTGCTTGGTCTGCCAATACCTATTTTTATGCGTGTGTAATCGCTATCATCAAGGTGTTGGTTGAGGGAACGAAGCCCATTGTGCCCACCATGACCACCACCTTTTTTAATGCGTAGTTTTCCAGAAGGCATATCCAAATCATCATAGATAACAATGATGTCTTTGGGTTCAATATTGTAATAACGGGATAAGGGGCTAATGGATTCACCGCTGTCATTCATAAAGGTTTGAGGCTTTACCAATAACACCTTGCCTTCAGGGCTCTGCCAATTGGCAGTTTCAGCACGAAAACGAGGGGCTGCGGAAAACCGCACCCCCTCTGATTCAGCCAACTGATCAAGAAAACGAAAACCAATATTATGGCGTGTTTCCTTGTATTTAGAGCCGGGATTGCCAAGTCCGACCAGTAATTTCATGTAATACTATGCTTCGCTAGCACTTTCATCAGCATCAGCATCGCTAGTAGTATCGTCAGTAGTGCCTTCCTCTTCTGTTTCAGTCTCTACTATTATTTTCTTAGCAGATACATTAAGTACAGTGAAGTTTACATCGTGAATAACTTCAGCACCTTCTGGAAGTGTGAGATCTTCAATATGGACAGTGTCGCCAATGTCCATGTTTGCGCAATCTACTTCAATAGAATCAGGGATAGAGTCTGCACGGCATGTTATTTCTAATACGTGACGAATCACATCAAGTAGTCCGCCTGCAACATCACCAGGACATTTTTCAAAATTGATAGCAATAACAGGTACTTCAACTGTTACGCTGTCTGCGGATGAAACGCGCATGAAATCCAAATGCATGGCTGTGTCCAAAATAGGTTCCCATTGAACATCTTTTAGCAAGACAGTGTTTTTGCCACGTTTGCCTTTTACTTTTACTTCTAACATAGAGGTATAAAAAGCTTCTTCGTTTAATAGTTTGCCAATTGTATTGGCGTTGATTGTGATAGCTAAATCTGGTTTGCCGCCACCGTAAATGATACCTGGTAACAAGCCTGCACGGCGCATACGGCGCGCATCGCCCTTACCTGTGGTTTCGCGTAATTCTGCTTCGACGATTAAGTCAGTCATGGTTTTATACCTCATATATTGAAATGAATCTGGCGGGTTGTCCCGATACAGATACTTACAAGCGAGAAAACCCGCATGAAAGCGCGGCGCACTCTATGGTTTTTTATGATAGATGGAAGAGATATTTATAAGAAAATATCAAAAACTGGTTAGAGCTTATTTTTTATTCGTACAGGCTGCTAATAGAGCGAGCATTATAAATGCGTTTAATGGCTTTACCCATAAGGTTTGCAACGGTTAAAATGCGTACTTTTCCAGTAGCAAGAATATGCTCAGGTTGTTTGATGGTATCACTGATAACCAATTCAGAAAGGTTGGATGCAGCCAAGCGTTCACCAGCAGGGCCAGATAAAACGCCATGGGTTGCATAGGCGCTCACCTTGCTTGCACCGCGATCCAACAGCGCTTCAGCAGCATTACAAAGCGTGCCTGCAGTATCCACCATATCATCAATAAGGATACAATGGCGACCTTCGACATCGCCAATAATATTCATGATTTTTGCAACATTCGGAGCTGGGCGACGTTTATCTACAATAGCGATGTCTGCATGCAAGCGTTTGGCAAGTGCACGTGCGCGAACCACACCACCAACATCGGGTGAAACAACGAGGATGTCTTCTAAATTATTGCGGGATTCAATATCTTTGGCAAACAAAGGACCTGCAAAAATATTATCCACAGGTATATTGAAAAAGCCTTGGATTTGTGTGGCATGTAAATCCATAGTTAGTACACGGGTTACACCTGCAGCTTGTAATAAGTCAGCGACCAGTTTTGCAGAAATTGGTGTGCGACCAGCACTCTTACGATCTTGGCGAGCATAACCGAAATACGGAATTACAGCACAAATTTCATGTGCGGATGCACGTTTGGCTGCATCAATGGCAATCAGTAGT
>JAUZQR010000220.1 GCA_030950865.1 Mariprofundaceae bacterium
TATCGTGGGATATACTGAAAACTTCACCTATGACAACCTTAATCGTTTAACAACCGTCAGCAATAGCGCAGGCATATTGCAGAAATCGTATAGCTATGATCCGATTGGTAATATCACCAACAAGTCGGATGTTGGCAGCTATACCTACGACCCCAATCATCCGCATGCTGTGCAAACTGCTGGCGGCAACACATATATCTACGATGCCAATGGCAATCAGACCAGCGGCGCGGGCAGAACACTGGCATGGACAAGCTTTAACAAACCATCAGGGATTTGGACAGCAAACGGATATACAGGCTTTGGCTATGATGCCAATCATAACCGCATTACCAAGACCACCCCGACCAGTTCCACGGTGTATATCGGTAAAATCTTTGAAGAGATCACCATTGGTGGTTTGGTTAAAGACAGAAACCATATCTATGCAGGCAGTAAGCTGGTGGCAAGCATTGAGAACAATGTTGGTGGCTTAACGAACACTCGCTACATGCATGGCGATCACTTGGGTTCAATCAGCGTGATTACCGATGAGATGGGCGCTGTGGTTGAAAGGCTACGCTTTGATGTATTTGGCGCACCTGTGAATTTAAACGGCACAGCCAAGGCAACCATCGGCAGCAGCAATACCACCCGTGGCTACACAGGTCATGAGATGGATGCATCGACTGGCCTGATCAATATGAATGCACGGCTTTATGATCCTGTGTTGGGGAAATTTTTGTCAGCGGATACGATTGTCCCCAGTGCTGGCAATATGCAGGATTTTAATCGTTATGCTTATGTGAATAACAACCCGCTTGCCTATACTGATCCAAGCGGACACTTTAAGTGGAGCAACGTTTGGAAAGCGGCGAAACCCATTGTAGCAATAGCAGCTACTGCTGTGGTAATGAGCATAACAGGTAATCCAATGTTGGCTGGCGCAGTCAGTGGCTTTATCAATACTGGCAACATACAAGGGGCAGTCATGGGAGCCATCAGCGGAGCCTTCTTTGCTGGTGCGGGAGCCATTGCCGATCAGTTTGGTACATTGGCAGGGATTGCTGCCAATGGTGTGGCAGGAGGCACGATGTCGATGGTACAAGGTGGCAAATTTGGCACGGGCTTTATCAGTGGCGGGCTGGCCAAAGGACTAGGTAGCCTTGGTGGAGGTAAGTTTGGTCTTAATGGTTCAGGTGCTGGTTCGATGTTTAGCCGAGTTGCTGTTGCTGGCGTGATTGGAGGCGTTGGGGCGCGTGTTTCAGGTGGTAACTTCTGGTCAGGCTTTCAGACGGGTGCTTTTTCTAGGCTGTTTAATACGGAAGCGCATGGGGATGGGTATTTTGCGAGAAAGCTGAACTATTTTAAATCATGGGCTAACAGTTTTGGAAGTAGGTACGGTGATTTTGTCGGGGAAAATATTATAAGCCTTAACGCTTCTGAATCTGTAGGCTTGATAGTGGGAGGTGCTTGGTCAAAAAGGTGGGTTCCATTTACAGGGGGACGTCCAGCTGCTTTAGGAAGTAAAAATCCTTTAACAAGTGTTCCGAGGGCGTTTCATTTTCCTGCAGGAAAAGCCATTGGAAGAGTAGTAATGCCAGTGCTTGCTCCTGTAGCAGTTGGGATCGGATTCTACAATTCCACTATCCTTTTGGAAGGGCTGATCTATGCCTATTAATTGGGCTGTATTTGTCATATGTGTTGTAACACTACTGGTTGTTTTTACTATGTTTCTTATATATAAAAGTAATAGATCAAAGATAGAAAATAGAGCTATTTTGAGTTTGAATGAGTTGCATTTCGAGTGTTGTAAAAGTGCTGTGATAGATAAGGATGTTTTTTTGGAAGGATGGAAGTTTTTGGCTGACGTTTACCGAATTGATCCAAGGAAACTTAGACCATCAGATAGCTTTGTTAAATTGCGAAGCCTTAAACCATTAGTGTTTTGGGACATAGAAGAAGATATAGAAGAGTATATTATAAAAAGAAGGGGGGGGTAGAGAAAGGAAGTATACATACAGTTAAAGATTTTGTGATTAGCATAAAAGGCGGGTCGAACCAAGCCAAATGAGGTAGGTACAGCCCCTCCCGCTAACCCCAGCTGATCTGGGCTAGCACAATCTGGGTCAGCACAATCTGGGTCAGCACAATCTGGGTCAGCACAATCTGGGTCAGCACAATCTGGGTCAGCACAATCTGGGTCAGAGCAAATCTGGGTCAGTGTTGACATTTGGGTGTTTTGGTTAATTGTTCACGTTATGCCACGAAAACCAAGAGTTCACCTTCCTGGTGGATACTATCATGTGATGATGCGAGGTAACGGAGGGGAGAATATCTTCTTCACCGCAACTGATCGCAGTCGCTTCCTTCTTTTGCTTCAACAGGGGATAGAACGATAAGGTCACCGAATTCATGCTTTTTACCTGATGTAACGGGGTCACCCATTATACTCCGTGTCAATAGGGCAAAAGCATTTTTTTGCCGTTTTTATATCTTTTTTTGACGGCTATCGTTTTCATTGGTTTTGACTGACTTTTC
>JAUZQR010000221.1 GCA_030950865.1 Mariprofundaceae bacterium
TGCTTTGGCATATATGGATATTGTGCGCGAAGTCAAAGATGCCACCAACTTACCCATGGCTGTGTATAACGTATCTGGCGAGTATGCCATGGTCAAAGCCGCCGCTGCTAATGGCTGGATTGATGAAAAACGTGTTGTGCTCGAAACCATGCTGGGCTTCAAACGTGCAGGAGCAGATTTAATTTTATCCTATCACGCACTGGACGTAGCCCGCTGGTTGAACGATGATTAAAGCATGAGCGATAAACAGCAAACCAATGAAAAAACTGTGACCGATGATGCTATCGTGATTGAAGCAGATGCATTAGAGCATGATAATGACGTTAAAAAAACAACGGCTCCGCGTCGCTGGCCTCTTTTTACGCTCGCTTTTATCATAGGTTCGGCAACGTCCATCTTTGGGCTGAATTATTATCAGCAAAACTATGTATTGAAACCTACCAGCAATGAATCTGTTGTTATCACACCTAAACTTATTCAAGAGGAAGTGAGTAAACCGATTGATACTCCCATTCTCGAAAATCTCCCTATACCTACAGCCATTAGCAGCGAAGAAGGTGAAGCACTCATCGCCGCTATCACGACATTGCAAGAAAACATATTGGGCTTACAAGGTGAACTGCAAACCTTACGCGAACAGCAACAGAATGCCGCGCAGTCTCAATCTATGCTGGAGTCCATGCAGCTTCATTCCCGCCTCACTTGGATTATGAAACACAATAGTCACTTACCTCAAATTAAATTGGCATGGCAGGAAATCAGCTTGCTTCCATCACTCACAACAGAGCAGCGCAGTCTAGCTGAATCCATGCTAAAATTGGCAGAGCAACGTCAAAATGATGTTCACCAATGGCAACAAGAAATCGATCACCTGATGATTAGTTTTAAGCCCAATGAATATGATAATATCATTTCCACCGCAATCACTGCCGATGATGCCAATCCTTGGCTACAATGGCTTATCAAACAATTTAGCTTAAAACGCTCACAAAGTAGCCAAGAAATAGCCTTGCACACATTGAAAAACACATTGCAGAATATCAAACAAGGCATGGCTTTAGAACAATGGCCAGCAGGTACGGCATGGACAAAATTACGTGCGCAATTACAACTACGCTTACTCAAACAACTCAATACGAATCAAGCCACAAGTAATCAGGGCAAGAATGAGCAAACCCAAACATTACAGCTACCAGAAAGCTTTGCTGCTATTCAGGCAGATGTTCAAACACTTCGCCAAGCTGCTCAATCATGGTTGGAGGAGTCCTAAATGCGCTTAAAATTCCTTCTTCTTATTGCTCTTGTCCTTACGATTGTCCTGACCCTTTTTCCTGATATTGCACTACAAACATTGCGTATTGAAGCCTTTGGCTGGCAATTTGAAACACGTCAGGGCGCATTTGTTGTTAGTTTACTCCTTATCTTCGGTGTTCTCTGGCTCATTCAACGTCTACTTTCAGCAATCATTGCAGGACCAGGTCAACTTTGGCAAACACTGCGCATGGGTGGTAAAAAACGTCGTGAACAACGACTACGGGATGGCATTGCCCAATGGTTAGATATGCGTGGCGACTACGGTAAACGCGCCTTTAAAAAGTCGCGTGGCGTTATGCCTGATTGGGCAGTACAACTGCTTAAAATAAGCACTGTTTCAGCCTCCGACCAAGCCCTTGCTACAGGCGATGATGACAACTTACTGATTGTATTAAGTGCGCGTATCGCTACCGACCCTGAAGCCAAACCCAAACCCGATATTGCAACCCGAAAAGCCCATTTGGAAGCATGGCTAAAAAGCCAACCCAATGCACCTTTGGCACTGATTCGCATGGCGGATTTGGCTATGGAAGAACAAGACTGGAAGCATGCAGTTGAACGTCTAGAAAGCATTTGGAAGCATGGTTATCGCTCTGCATCACGTGCCAAGCCACAAATGGCACAAGCATGGTTGGCATTGGCAAAACAAGAACCTAAACACGCTATGGAATACTTAAGAAAAGCTTATCGTATGCAACCCACAGACAACGATGTTGTGCTTGCGCTGGGGGGTGCCCATATCGATGAGAATAACGCCAAAGCAGCCGAGAAATTATGGTTAGGTCACTTGCAACAACATAATGATATTGCTATCGCAAATGCAAGTTTCGAGCTTCTCAATAACGATGCTCTAGCGGCATTCCGCAAACTTGAAAAACAACAAGAAGGCACAGCCTCACTGCAGTGGCTTCGTGCCCGCCTTGCGCATGCTGGGAAATTAGATGGTTTGGCAGAAGAAGCCTTGTCCAGTTTACTTGAAACAGACTCATGCCGTGAATTCTGGCGCACGCAAGCTGAGTGGCTAACGCAAAAAGAGCAATGGCAAGAAGCCATGCATGCGTATCAAAAGGCCTTGGATTGTTAGAAAAAAAGAAAACTTCAGAACAAGCATGGCAAACACTTACTCAACCACAAGAAGGCAGTGCTATTAGTTTTGACATTACCGTTCAGATGCAAACAACAATCGATGGTAAATATAAAACACTAAGCATTCAAGAAGGTGGCTTTGCCATCTGCCGCAATGGCAAATTCTATGCCTATCGAAACCATTGCCCACATGTCGGAAGTCCACTCGATTGGGTACCCAACCAGTTTTTTTCTGATGATGGGAAAACCCTACTATGTCATACACATGGGGCTGTATTTAGCCCAACAACGGGAGAGTGTCTTGCAGGACCTTGCCCGCGCGGTTTATACCCCATTCCTATTCAAGTTAGTGACAATAACATCCAAGTGCCTACCACCCTAACACTATAAAGAGCTCTCTATAGGCTACTTCTATTTTCTCCAGAACTCGGGCACCAAAAGTACAAAGAACGTAAAAATTTCCAAGCGCCCTAACACCATACCAAACATCAACACGCCTTTGGCAGCATCGGGTAAACTCGCATACGTTGATGCTGGACCAACCGTACCAAAACCTGGTCCTGTATTGGTAATGCACGCTGCTGCTGCTGTCAGTGATGTCAGCATATCCACACCTGTAAATGACAACAATATCGCAACAATGGCGTAACAAACCATATACAATACAAAGAAGCCCCACAAAGCTTGCACAACAGAACCACTGATACTTTGCTCATTGATTTTCACATGAATAATACCATGCGGATGAATCAAGCGGCGGATTTCGCGCATACCCTGTCGAAACAAAAGTAGAACACGCACAACCTTCATACCACCACCTGTTGAACCAGCACAAGCACCCACAAACATCGCTGCAAATAGCAACATGGTTGTACCGGGAGGCCAAAGGGCATAATCGCTCACCGCAAAACCTGTGGTCGTGGCAATTGCTACCGTATTGAAAATAATTTCATCCCATGTACCGCTACCCGTCAATAAAGTCAGCGCACCAATCAAAAGAATAAGTAAGCTAATCCATTTGATATAGGTACGAAATTCGTCATCGCTACTATAGCTTTTGATTGAAAATCCGCGCCGCATAGCTGCAAAATGCAGGGTGAAATTAATACCAGCAAGCAACATAAATATTACCGTAAGCCCGCGAATCCACATGGAATCATAATACCCCATACTTGCATCATGGGTCGAAAAACCACCAATCGCTACTGTTGTCATGGCATGATTAATAGCATCAAAGGGAGTCATGCCAGCCAACCACAAAGCAATACCTGAAAGCACGGTCATCGCCAAATATATATACCATAAAGCTTTGGCAGTTTCAGTCACACGCGCCGTAAGCTTATCCTTCACAGGACCAGGCGTTTCAGCACGAAATAACTGCATACCACCCACACCCAAAAGAGGCATCACCGCTACAGCCAATACAATGATACCCATACCACCCAGCCATTCTTGCATCGAACGCCAAAATAAAATGGAGGGAGGGATGTTATCCAAGCCAGTAAGAATCGTTGCTCCAGTAGTCGTTAAGCCTGATGTGGATTCAAACAATCCATCCACAATGCTCTCGCACACACCTGTTGTCCAAAAAGGAATCGCACCAAGCAAAGACAAAACAACCCAGGCCAAAGCGACAATTAAGAAGCCATCTTTATGACTCAAACGCTTAGGCGAGCCACCGCCCCATTTCATCATAACCAAACCCAAACTCGCTGTCAGCGCACTTGCAATAAAGAAGTGATCCGCATGACCTGAAGAAAAATATAACGACACCAAAGCAGGCAATAACATACCCGATGCGAATAAAACAATCAGAATGCCCAGTGTCCAAATAACACCTTTAATATGCATGAGGCACCTTCAATATCTCAACTTGTTGAATGACTATATAAATCAAAAGAACTCCAGCCCTACCTCAAAAAGCTTCTCGACCTCACGCAATGCCGTTCCCTGTGTAATCAATAAAACATGATCATTGGGCTCAACCATCGAATCCCCATCAGGAATAATCACCTCATCACCACGAATAATCGCCCCAATCACTGTGTTTTCTGGTAGCTGTAACTCGCTCAGTGGTATGTTTAAAATGGCTGATGTTTTAAGCGCCTCTGCCTCTAAAACTTCCAGTGTACCATCCCCCAATGAAGAAAGACCAAAAATACGCCCTTTACGCACATGCCGTAAAATAGCCAATGCCGTGGTCAAGCGTGGTGACACTGTGATTTCCAAACCCATTTCTCGCATTAAATCACTATAAATAGCACGGTTCACCAACGTTACAATATGAGGAACCTTATATTTTTTGGCGATCAAACTACCCAAAATATTGGTTTCATCATCGTTGGTTAGCGCAAGAAAATCATCAATAGTATCAATAGATTCTTCTTCGAGAAGTTGCCTATCCAAAGCATCGCCATGAATCACAACCGTACGATCTAAATGCTCCGCCAGCCATTCCGCTCGCATAGGGTTATGCTCAATCAATTTAACCGATGTGCCAAATTTTTCTAATTGTTGCGCTACAATATAACCCACATGTCCACCGCCTACGATTAACACATTGCGTTGCGCGCTACTCTTCCCTCGGTATTCCGCGCTACCCATGCACTCCAGTAAACGCTCCACATCACGACCTGCAACAGCCAAATAAATGCTGTCACCCGCCAACAATACCGTTTCGGGCTTAGGTACGCGCCATAATCTATTATGTTCATGTGCCACCACATAAGTTCGCAAACCATCCAACACTTCATGCAACTCACTTAATGCAATGCCTGCCAAATGTCCTTTGGGCGGAATACGCATACCCAGCAATTGCACTTTGCCCCCAGCAAACTCCTGCGCATCTACTGCAGAGGTGACCTGAAAACGCTTAACAATCGATTTGGCAGCTTCATTTTCAGGAGAAATAATCAAATCAATCGGCAGCTCATCTCGACCAAATAACTTGGGATGATTCACATAATCTGTTTCACGGATACGTGCCATTTTGGTGGTTACTTTGAATAATGAATGAGCAACCTGACATGCCAACATATTGGTTTCATCATTGGTTGTCGCTGCAATCAACACCTCAGCATTCTCAGCACCCGCTTGCGCTCGCGTTGTGGGATGCGTGGCATAACCGAGAATAGTTTTTACATCC
>JAUZQR010000222.1 GCA_030950865.1 Mariprofundaceae bacterium
GGCAGAAAATGTCCAAGTCCAAAGGCAATGTGGTTAACCCCTTAGAAATGATTGAAGCTTATGGTGCCGATGCTTTGCGCTTTACCCTAGCGCACATGGCAACACCGGGTCGTGATGTAAAATTGGACATCAAACGCATTGAATCCAACCGCAATTTCATGAATAAAATTTGGAATGCCTCACGCTTTGTGTTTATGAACCGAGAAGATGTGCAGCCTGACAGCAGCATTCAGCCTAAAAATGATGTGAACCGTTGGATTTTATCCGAACTAGACACCTGCGCCAAAGAAGTGCACAAAGCATTGGAAGAATACCGCTTTAATGAAGCTGCAGGCACGCTTTACAGCTTTATTTGGGGAACCTATTGCGATTGGTATGTCGAAGCTGCCAAAACATCGCTGTATAAAGGTGATGCAGCCGACAAATCCGAAACGCAAATCGTCATGCTCACCGCATTGGATGGTTGGTTGCGTTTATTGCACCCCATTTGCCCCTTTATCACCGAACAAATCTTCCAAGAGTTGCATGGTGAAAATGCGCGCCTTGTAACAGATGAGTGGCGCACAGACTTTGCCCGCGATGATGAAGCCACAGCGCGTATGCAACTGATTATGGACATGGTGAATGCGATTCGCTCTATCCGAGGGGAGATGAATGTGTCTCCAGGTAAAAAAATCGAAGCGCACATTGCATTAAGTGATGCTTTAAAAGCCGAACTCGCACCACAAGAAAACTTGCTCAAAAGCTTGGCGAAATTAGAAAGCATTGTGTGGATTGATGCCAATGCCGAAGTTGAAAACGCAGCCATTGCCCCACTCTCCACGCTTAAAATCTTCTTGCCGCTTGCAGGTTTGGTGAATGTGGAAGAAGAGTTGGCACGTGTTACCAAAAACATCGAGAAAATCGAAAAAGAAATGGGCGGACTCCAAGGACGTTTAAACAACGACAAATTTGTCGCCAGCGCTCCAGAAGCAGTCGTCACCAAAGCCCGCGCCGACTTGGCAGCACTTGAAGCGAAGTTAAACGAACTTCAAACAGCAAAAACCAAGCTGGAAGCTTTGGTTTGATAGGTTTATAATCAAATCATGAATAAGTATAGCAATAGTATTTTTGCCCTGATAAAAAGAGGCATGGCGTGATTCTGAAGAATAAACTTAACATCAGCAATCAGGTTGAGCTATCCATAGCTGAAGAAAAAATCAGCAAACAAAAAGCAAAGCAACTGTTCGATTCTGGTGATATCAGCAAAACTGAAATCGGCACCTTTGCTGGACTATCCTTTATTCATACTTACCTATTCGCTGATATTTATGATTTTGCAGGCAAGGTTCGCGAGGTCAATATTGCCAAAGGTAATTTTCGCTTTGCGCCGCTCATGTATCTCAAGCAATCGTTAGAGCATATTAATGACATGCCACAGCGTAGTTTTGATGAAATTATTGAAAAATACGTTGAAATGAATATCGCCCACCCTTTTCGAGAGGGTAATGGTCGCGCTACCCGAATTTGGCTGGATTTAATCTTGAAAAAAGAGCTGGGGCAAGTGGTGGATTGGAATCTTGTCGATAAAGATGATTATCTTTCTGCTATGCAACGCAGTGTGGTGAAAGATATTGAAATCAAAGTTCTGCTCAAACAAGCACTCACGAATCAAGTTGATGACCGCGCCCTGTTTATGAAAGGTATTGATGTCAGTTATTACTATGAAGGTTATAACGAATTCAAAACCGAAGAGCTGTAGGGAGAGCTAAAGCGAATATGTATGATGCCACTTATGATAAGTTTGTTACTAGCACACCTGAAACTGTGGTGAACAAAGCCCGCGCCGACTTGGCAGCACTTGAAGCGAAGTTAAATGTAAGAACATTCTGTTTTTTTGGCAGCCTTCATATAATGTTCACGTCATCATTTTAACGAATAACGCGCTTTCCCACGGACTATAAAAATACATGAATAAACCAACAATCGTAACACACAACGGCAATTTTCATGCAGATGATGTATTTAGCATCGCTGTGTTTAAAAATATATTGCCTTCTTTTGAGCTGATTCGCACCCGCGATTTAAGCATTATCGCCAAGGCAGATATTGTGGTGGATGTGGGCGGCGAGTATGACCCTGAAACAGGTCGCTTTGACCATCATCAGCGTGGTGGTGCGGGTGAGCGCGAGAATGGTATCCCTTACTCCTCATTTGGTCTGATTTGGCAGAAATATGGCGTTGAGATGTGCCAAGGTAATCAAGAAATTGCCAATGCGGTGGATGGTGGTTTGGTGTCCACGATTGATGCCATTGATTGCGGGCATGTTTCAGGTGTTCAAGAAGGCATTAGCCTTAGCCAAACCATTGGTATGTTTAACCCGACATGGGAAGAAGATGTCAACATTGATGAATGCTTTGATGAAGCTGTGGACTTTGCATCGCGTGTGTTAATCCGCTTTATTGCAGCAGCAAGGGGTGGGCTTAGCGCCAAAGCCATTGTCGCCCAAGCGATTGAAAATGCAGATGACCCGAGGGTGATTGTGTTGGAGAAATATACCCCATGGAAAAAGACGGTGGTCAACTTATCCGAAGAAGCTTTGTTTGTGGTCTATCCATCGCAAACAGGTGAATGGCGCATTCAAACCGTACCTGCGGTATTGGGTACATTTGAAAACAGAAAAGAACTGCCGAAAG
>JAUZQR010000223.1 GCA_030950865.1 Mariprofundaceae bacterium
CCAATAACCCATCAC
This sequence comes from Mariprofundaceae bacterium, assembly GCA_030950865.1. Classification (GTDB taxonomy): domain Bacteria; phylum Pseudomonadota; class Zetaproteobacteria; order Mariprofundales; family Mariprofundaceae. Next base: position 16 of record JAUZQR010000223.1, read on the forward strand.
TAAATTTAAATCTAAGAACCAACTTTGCACTGTTGTTTTACGATTTTTAATCACATCCAAAGCAGCAGCATTAAATGACACGGGTGATAAACCCGGTGTGCAAGATAAGCACTTTTGTGTGCCCGAATACACCACATCCACACCCCAATCATCCACACGAAGTGGGATGCCGCCCAACGATGTCACCGCATCCACAATCGTTAAACAATCATAGCTATGCGCGATGCCACACATGGCTTTGACATCTGTAACCGCGCCCGTTGAAGTCTCTGCATGCACAAATGCAACAAAGCGCGCCTCTGGATGTGCTTTAAGCGCATCTTCCAGCTTATTCGCATCACATGCCCGCCCCCAATCATCTTGCACCATGACTGCAATCGCACCACAGCGTTCGACATTTTCTTTCATGCGTCCGCCAAACACACCGTTCTCGCAAACAATCACCGTATCACCAGCCTCAAGAAGGTTCACAAAACATGTTTCCATACCCGCAGATCCCGGCGCAGATACTGCAATGGTTAATTCGTTTTCTGTTTGAAATGCATATTGTAATAAAGCTTTCACTTCATCCATCATAGCTACAAACAAAGGGTCAAGATGCCCAATGGTTGGTCTAGCCATCGCAGCTAAAATACGCGGGTGTACATCTGAAGGGCCTGGCCCCATCAATGTGCGTTGTGGTGGGTAAAATGATGTCATCATAAAGACTCCTTCATGAGCTGCTCGGATAGCTGCATGACTTGCTGCTGTAAGGATTCCAAAGAACCATCATTATGCAAAATATAATCGGCATGTTTGTGGCGCATAACATCATCACATTGGCGCTCAATAATTTGTTTAAACATTGCCTCATCCTGCTTACCACGTATTAAAACACGTTTTTTACGCAATGTTTTACCTGCAAGCACAACAATCAGACCATCCATACGCGATATGCCACCTGACTCCAATACTACCGATGCCTCAATAATGGCATAAGGGGCATGTTGTTGTTTTAGCCATTGTTGCTCAAAAGCAACGATTTCAGGGTGTAAAATAGCATTCAAACGTGCTGTTTGTTTCGCATCACAAAAAGCTTGTGCAGCCAACAACTTCCTATCAATGCCACCCTGCTCATTTTGAATATCTGAACCAAACACACCCACCAACGCAGATTGAACCTTTGGGCTAGCAAGTAATTCTCGCCCCACAGCATCCAAATCAAGAACAGGCACCGCCATATCAAAAAACATCTTGGCAACCGTGCTTTTTCCACTGCCAATACCACCTGTTAAAGCAATGGCTCGTGTATTTGTTTGCGTCATATCATAAACCTTGCTGACCCATGATGAGCGCCATATACCATTGTAAAAATTGCCCACCCCACACAAGCCACAACATACCTGCCAATGCTAAATAAGGTCCAAATGGAATTTCAACATGCCTACTCTTATTAGCAGATTTCAAATAGATGATGCCAACAATCGCCCCCACAAAAGACGATACAAACACAATAAATGGCAATGCCTGCCAACCCATAAAGGCTCCAAGCATGGCAAGTAATTTAAAGTCCCCATAACCCATGCCTTCTTTCCCTGTAACCAGCAAGAAAAGCCTTGCCACCAACCAAAATACGCCATAACCAGCTACTGCACCAATCAATGCATCAACAAAAAAGCCGAACCACCACGCAAATAATAAACCTATAATAATACCAGGAAAGGTTAGGGCATTGGGCAATAAGCCTGTCTCAAGGTCAATCAGTGTTAAAATCCATAATAGACTAATCAAAACAATCGCCTGTAATAATACAGGACTAAAGCCATAATGATATGCCAGCCATGCCCAACTGATACCCATCAGTGCTTCTAAAAAGGGGTAACGCGCTGAAATTCGACCTGAACAATGTCTACATTTTCCGCCCAAAATAAGCCATGAAAGCAACGGTATATTATCATACCAAGCAATATCATGGTTGCATGTCGGGCAGTGGCTACCAGGAAAAGCCACCGATTCACCACGCGGAATGCGATACACACAAACATTGGAAAAACTGCCGACCATCAAGCCCAAAACACCACACATCACAATAACAAAACTTTGCACATCCATATCAATCGCCTTTCATGCCCAGCTTTTTCATACGATAGCGTATCGAGCGAAAACTAATGCCCAATAATTTTGCTGCCTGTGTCGCATTGCCACCTGTTTCCGTCAAAGCTTCCGAAATTAACTGTCGCTCTATACCTTCAACAACTTCATCCAAATTACTGTCAGCGCGCTGCATAGCTTCCAAACTCATGCTACTGGCATCATTGGACGCATAAAAGTCATCCAACAATGATACATCCAATTCATGGTCATCCGACAATGCAATCAAGCGTTGCAATAAGTTTTCTAACTCTCGAACATTGCCCAATAGCGGTAGCTTCATCAGTCTTTTCATGCATACATCAGGCACATCGACATTGCCGCCTGCCCGTTTAATCAATGCTGCAACCAAATCAGACATATCTTCACGCCGCTGCCGTAAGGCGGGCATATGCACAGGCACAACATTCAATCTATAAAACAAATCCTCACGAAACCTTTCCTGTTTCACTTCTTCCGCCAAATCGCGATTGGTTGCCGCCACAATTCTTACATCCGCTATCTGCTCCTCATCTGAGCCCACTGCTCGAAAGCTTTTCTCCTGCAATACACGCAATAACTTCACTTG
>JAUZQR010000224.1 GCA_030950865.1 Mariprofundaceae bacterium
CGGGCCGGCGCCGGTGACCAGGGGATGATGTTCGGCTACGCAGTTGATGAAACACCGGAATTGATGCCGTTACCGATCATGTTAGCCCATGGACTCTACGCGGTGGGGAGAAGCGCTCTTATCAAGGTGCGTGCAGCGTATTTTGGAGGAATATTTCAAATTATTTTGGCATTAGGTGTGCTGACTGATGTGGTTCGCCGCTATTTGTTTGGCAGCGAACCAGAATCTATGTTGATGATGGGCTTTGGATTGCTTGCACTGGCAGCTAATATCTGGTGTCTCTTACTGATTAGTAAATTTCGTAATGGTGAGGTTCATATGCGAGCCAGCTGGATTTTTTCAAAAAATGATGTGATTGCCAATGTGGGTGTGATTCTGGGCGGATTATTGGTATTTCTGCTGGATTCCCATTTGCCTGATTTACTTGTTGGCTGTGCCATTGCAGTAATCGTGATTCGAGGTGGTATCGCCATTATCAAAGATGCCGCGAAAGAAAAATCACAGATAATGGAATAATAATCGATGAATCATAAGCCATTGCTTGTGTTTTATGAGACCAGGCTCTTTTTCTAATTCCCATGAAATAGAAGCGGTTGAAAGCCTATGACATTGCTTATACCTTCATTTTCCAGATTCAAGCTGGATGGAGAAACCAAGATGCTTCGTATTTCTATCATCGTATTACTGATGTGTTTTCCTCATTTGGTGGTGGCAGGAGAAAATTTTATGCTTAAATACAGCAATGCATTAATCAATGAAGCCAGTCCTTATTTACAACAGCATGCGCACAATCCTGTAGATTGGTATCCGTGGGGCGAAGAAGCCTTTGCCAAAGCAAAAAAAGAAAATAAACCGATTTTTCTCTCCATCGGTTATGCGACATGTCATTGGTGTCATGTGATGGAGCATGAATCATTTGAAGATGAAGAAGTCGCAGCCGCCATGAATAAAAATTTTATTTCCATCAAGGTAGATCGCGAGGAACGCCCCGATATTGATCAGGTGTATATGCAGGTTGCGCAGATGATGAATAGGCAGGGTGGTTGGCCGTTAAATATCTTGATGACACCTGATAAAAAACCTTTTTATGCCGCCACATATATCCCAAAACATAGCCGAAATGGTCGTGTGGGCATGCTGGACTTATCTGCCAAGGTTGGACAATTATGGGCGCACGATCGTGAAAAATTAGAGCAATCAGCCCATCAAATTAGCCAAGCTTTGAATCAACGTAGTGGTGAGCAATCTGTTGATGGCGATATGGATGTTTCCGCACTGGCGAAAAAGGCGGTGGATGATTTAAAACAGAGCTTTGATGCCGAACATGGTGGTTTTGGAAGCGCACCGAAATTTCCAAGTCCGCATAAACTTTTATTCTTGCTTCGCCAAGCACAGAAGAATCATGATACGCAAAGTTTACACATGGTTGAAGAAACACTGGATGCCATGCGTGCTGGCGGATTGTTTGATCAAATAGGTTTTGGTTTTCACCGTTACTCAACCGATGCTGAGTGGCTATTGCCGCACTTTGAAAAAATGCTCTATGACCAAGCCATGTTGATGATGGCATACACCGAAGCTTATCAACTTACAGGGCATAAGCGCCATGCACGTGTCGTGCGCGAAATTGCGGAATATGTATTGCGTGATATGCGCGATAAAACAGGCGGTTTTTATTCGGCAGAAGATGCTGATTCAGAAGGTGTTGAAGGCAAATTTTATGTATGGAAAACAAGTGAAATTGAGGCTGTTTTAGGCAAGAAAAATGCAAAAATAGCCGAAAAATCGTTTAATTTATCAAAAAATGGCAATTTTCACGATGAAGCCACTGGAAAAATGACGGGCGATAACATTCCACACCTAACAGCATGGACAGATACGGGCTTGGATAAAAATGTCGAAGTCATGCGTAAGACATTGTTTGATATACGTGAAAAACGTATCCATCCATTCCTTGATGATAAGATATTAACCGACTGGAATGGTTTGATAATCGCGGCACTTGCCAAAGCGGCACGGCTATTGAATGAACCCAAATATTTGCAAGCGGCACAACAATGCGCGGATTTTTTATTGCCAACCATGCGCGATAAAGAGGGGCATTTGCTGCATCGCTATCGCCATGGTGATGCGGGCATTACTGGGCATTTGGATGATTATGCATTTTTTGTATGGGGTTTGATTGAGTTGTATGAATCATCCTTTGATGCCCAATATTTAAAAGCCGCACTGGATTTAAACCATGATATGCTGACACGTTTCGCAGCCAAATCAGGTGGTTTATACCTTACAGCACATGATGCCGAAGCATTGTTGGTGCGCCCTATGGAAGCATGGGATGGTGCGCTGCCATCGGGCAATGCTGTTGCAGCATTCAATATATTGCGTTTGGCGCGTATGACGAGCAACAGTGATTTAGAAGAAGCCGCGAACAAAATTTTTAAAGCATTTTCAGCGCTATTGACTCAAGCCCCAGTGGGTGTGACACATTTGCTTTCCGCACAAGTTTATGCGGCAGGTGATGGTATTGAAGTTGTTTTGGCAGGTGATAAAGATAGCCAGCAAGGCAAGGACATGGCGCAGGCATTGAATAAGCGATATTTACCGTATGCCGTTGTACTTTGGCGTGATGATGAAAGCATCAAACTTGTTCCGTTTATTCAATTACAAACACCAATCAATAATAAAGTAACAGCTTATGTTTGTAAGAATTTTCAATGCAATCAGCCTGTGACAGACAGTCAGGCGATGTTAAACTTACTGAACAAGAATGAGTGAGATATGATTGTAATATTCCTGCATCCATAGCGACATAAGCTGCTATGATGAAGGCTAGGGGTGTAAGGGATATGATAAAAAGAAGTATTTTTTTAGCGGTGGCTATGTGTGTTGGTGTATCAGCACAAGCTTCGGAGCGCATTTCCGCAGTGGGCTCAACAACCGTACTACCTGTGATGTCGCAAGCAGCAGAGGTATATCATCAAATGCATCCTGATTTAACAATTACCGTATCTGGTGGGGGCTCAGGTGTTGGCATTGCTTCAGTTATTCAAGGCACGGCGCAATTGGGCATGGCTTCGCGAGAAACATCGCCTGAAGAGCAAAGCAAGTTGAATGGCAACGTCGATAATATTGTCATTGCGTCAGATGCTGTTGCGGTGGTGGTATCAAAAGCAGTGTATGAGAGTGGTATTCATCAACTATCCATTGCCCAAATTGCGGCGATTTATCATGGTAAAGTTAAAAACTGGAAAGTCTATGGCGGTTTGGATAAACGCATTCTGGTGATTGATAAAGAAGCATCGCGTGGCACACGTCATGTGTTTGCCAAAGCGGTGTTGGGTAGCTCGCATGCGCGTGCAGAAGGTGCATCGATTATTTCTGGCTCAAATAATGAAGAGCAAATGATTGTGTCACGCAGTGATAATGCCATTGGTATGCTTTCTAACGCGTGGCTCAACGATAAAGTTCGTGGTGTGGATGTGGTTGTGAATGGCAAGGCGATTGCACCAACCATTGACCATGTGCGTGATGGTAGTTATCCCATTGCCCGTGGTTTGCATGTGTTACTTCCACACAGCGCGACAGCCGCGACCAAAGATTTTGTGCAATTTTTACTCTCCAAAGAAGGGCAAAAAATTGTTAAACATGTAGGGTATTTACCTGTCCGTTAAATACTCACCATTATACCTATTGATTGCTAGCGGCTGTGTGCTTGCAGTTGCGAGTATGCTTATATTGTTATGGTTTTTATGGGATGCATCATCAGCCTATTGGTATGACTTTGGCATATCTCAATTATGGGCTTCCGAATGGTACCCTTATGAATCACTGTATGGTTTATTGCCCGCAATCATAGGCACGGCATGGGCAATGATTATTGCCATGTTGATTGCCGTACCATGTGGTTTGGCAGCGGCAATTGTGAGCAGTGAAATTTTACCTGTATCGTGGCAGGGCTGGCTGCGTTTGGGCATGGAAATGTTGGCTGGTATTCCATCGGTGGTGTATGGCTTGATTGGTTTATGGGTGTTGTTGCCATGGTTACAAAACACACTGGACTTATTAACAGGGCACAACCTTTTGGCAGCGGGCATGATTTTGTCATTGATGATTTTACCAACCATGATGGTGATGTCGCAAGATGCTTTGCGTTTGATTCCAATCGAGCAACGTGAAGCTGCGATGAATATGGGTATGAATTGGAATCAACGTTTGATGCGTATTTTATTACCACAAGCATGGCCTGGCATTCGTTCAGGCATATTGCTGGGTTTGGGACGTGCTTTGGGTGAAACCATGGCAGTGATGCTGGTGGTTGGTTCATTGGATAGGGTGCCAGATCCGATTTATAATATTCTTGAACCTGCGCAAACCCTGACCTCCCGCATTGGTCGTGAAATGGGCGAAGCAGCCTTTGGTTCTATGCATTTTTCAGCTTTGATGGCGTGTGGGTTGGTGTTGGCTGTAACTGCCATATGTTTGAGCTTATTGGCACAACGAAAACCGAGAGAGTTTGCATCATGAAGGTCTTTCTAAGTCTATTGGCACTGCCAGCACTGTTGTTGCCTCTGGCATGTTTTCTGTACATCATCATACAGGCATTACCCGCCCTTAATTGGGAATTGATTGTTGGCTCAAACACAGCAGGGAACTTATTTGGTGATGCTGCTAATGCTGGGCACGGCATTTGGAGTCAAGTGAGTGGTTCATTATTAATGATGTTTTTGGCATGTGTATTGGCTGCACCCATTGCTTTGAGTATTGCGTTGTTTCATGCACTTTGGGCATCTCCACGTCAGCAACGGGTGCTCATAATCCTCTTACAAATTTTACAGGGTATTCCACCCATTGTTTATGGTCTGTGCGGCTTGGTATTATTGGTGCATTTATTGCATTGGGGTATTTCATTGGCGGCTGGTGGCGTGATTTTAGCCGTGGTTATTTTACCATTATTAAGCAGCAACGCGATTCATGCTTTACAGCGTATCCCCATTGAACAAACTGAATCTGCCAAGGCTTTGGGTTTAAGTGTTGGGACAATGATTACACGTGTTTGGTTTCCAGCAGCATGGTCAGGCATGTTAACAGGACTTTTATTGGCGATGGCGCGTGCATTATCTGAAACTGCACCAATCTTATTCACAGCAACGGTATTTTCAGGCGTTTTGTGGCCTGATTCAATCTTCTCACCTGTAACCAGTCTGCAAACCCATATTTTTTACTTGGCGCAAGAAGGCTCGAATGCCCATGCCGTTGATATGGCATGGGCATCAGCGGCAGTGTTACTTGCTCTGGTGATATGTTTCAGCCTAAGCGCACGTTTTTTAAGGCGCTACGAGGAGTTATCATGAATATCAATACGCATACAAATATTAAAGAGGCAAAAGAGGCTGAATCATGCACTGTTCCAGCCTATGTGTGCCTTGAAAACATATCATTAACACTGTCAGAGAAAAGTATTTTAAAAGAGGTGTCATTTAGCTTGCCAGCCACAGGTATCAGCAGCCTTATTGGTCCATCAGGGGCAGGGAAAAGCTCGTTACTGCGCTGTTTAACAAACTTGTATGGCAACTGGCAGGGTGTAATTTCAGTCGCGGGCGTAAATACGCATAGTTGGCTTGGTGGAGAGGATGCGTTGCGTCGTCATATTGGGTTGATTGCACAAAAACCATCGGTATTTCCAGCTTCGATTCATGACAATGTTATTTTTGGTTTATCGCGAAAAGAACGCAAACAAGATCAATCATTGCGGATTGAGCAATGTCTCAAGCAAGCCGCATTGTGGAATGAGGTCAAAGATCGCTTGCATGAGGCTGCCAACACGTTATCCGTAGGTCAGCAGCAACGTCTATGTATGGCACGTGCATTGGCTCTTGAACCGAAAGTGTTATTGCTTGATGAGCCCACAGCCTCACTTGACCCGCATTCCAAACAATTGATTGAAGCTTCACTGCACGATTTGGCAAAAGAGATGCCCAGTTTATGTGTGACTCATGATTTGGAGCAAGCCCAACGTTTGCAAGGGCAAATTATTTTTATGTGTGATGGAAAAATCATCGAAACTGCTACTGTGAACGACTTTTTTCAGAGCCCCAAACGCCTAGAAACGCGCGAGTTTCTGCGTTGGTCAGTGTGTGATTGTGATTAATTTTAACGGACTATTATAAATTCTATAGCATCTTCCACATGACAGATTATACATTGCTCGATACCTGTAACGAACACGGCACAATCATGCGCTTGTTTCAGCGTCAGAATGAATTTGCCATTCGTGTAGATCATCAAGATGGTGAATTGATGCATAGCAGCGTACATAACTCAGAAGATATATTGGCGAAAATTGCCTGCAAGCATATTACCGATCGAGAAAATCCGCATTTACTTGTCGGTGGTCTAGGCATGGGATTCACGCTTGCGGCAGCGTTGGCACATTCAAGTCAAACAGCATCTATTACGGTGGCAGAATTGATGCCTGCGGTGGTGCGGTGGAATCAAGGGGCTTTAGGAGCAGTTGCTGGTCACCCACTCAAAGATAAACGTGTGAATGTCTTGATTCAGGATGTCGGGAAAGTGATGCGAGAGCATAAAAATGGTTTTGATGCAATTATGCTTGATGTGGATAATGGACCTGATGGTTTTACCCGTGATAACAATGATAATTTATATGGTCTTGATGGGCTAGAAATTGCCTATGAAGCCCTCAGACCCAATGGCATCCTGACTGTTTGGTCAGCAGATACTGATCAAGCCTTTACCCAAAGATTGATGAAGCTTGGTTTTGAAGTGGAAGAGCGGCGTGTTCGAGAAGATACGAATGAGCGCGGTGCGATTCATACGATTTGGATTGCGATTCGTTATTAATTAGGCAGTAAAAAATGATTTGCTAAGTACGGCGACTTTAATAGCCGCCGCACTTAGCATTGTTATATAGCAAAAGGTATTATGATTTATTGCATGGTTTAGCATGCTTTTTTTTCATCTTTTTATGGTGCTTTCGCATTTCTTTTTTGCTTACAAAACCATCGCCATTGGTATCCATTTTAGAAAAGCGTTTGGCTGCTGCAATGGCATGCTCTTCGGCACTAATCTTACCATCACCATTGCTATCTATCATTTTAAAATGATAACCTTTTTTGCCTTTCTCTCCATCATGCGGTGAAGCTGTAGCCATACCAATTGTGACTGTGGAGGCAAATGCTGCTGCCAGTATCAGTCCGATTACTTTCTTATATTGAACAAATTTCATTGTGCGACTCCTGTTCTCTTTTTCTATCTACTAGCTAGAGAACACAACATACATAGCAAAAGATGAATATAAAATGAAATTGCTACTTTTTGCAGCAATATTTATAAAATAATATCCAATGCTTGTGCAGCAGAGGCAGCTTTTTGACGGGCTTTTTCAATGGTTGTATCACGTGCCAAGGTGACTGCCATGCGACGTTTGCCATGCACTTCAGGTTTTCCGAATAGTCTAATTTGAGTATCTGGTTTAGCTAAAACTTTTGTCAAATTAGCAAAGCTGACTTGTGTTGAATCGCCTTCCACAACAATAGGGCAGGATGCCGCAGCACCATGCTGTCTGATGTTGGGAATGGGTAGCCCTAAAATGGCACGTGCATGCAATGCAAACTCGGATAGGTCTTGTGAAATCAGTGTGACCAGCCCCGTATCATGCGGGCGCGGTGAAACTTCGCTGAAAATTGCTTCATCACCTTTGATAAACAATTCAACCCCGAACAGCCCATAGCCACCCAAAGCGTCGGTAACCTTTACTGCAATATGTTTGGATGCTTCTAGTGCTTTATCCGACATCGCTTGCGGTTGCCATGATTCACGGTAATCACCATCAACCTGTAAATGACCAATAGGTTCACAGTATGACGTACCATCACGGTGGCGAATCGTTAGAAGTGTAATTTCATAATCAAAATCAACAAACCCTTCAACAATCACTTTGCCTTTTCCTGCACGACCACCTTCTTGGGCGTATTGCCAGGCTTTTTCAATATCGTTTGCCTCACGAATGACCGATTGCCCTTTGCCTGATGAACTCATAATGGGTTTGACCACACAGGGCATGCCGATGCTTTCAATAGCAGCTTTAAATTCAGTTTCACTTGCGGCAAACTGATAAGGTGAGGTTGTTAAGCCCAAGTCTTCTGCAGCTAAGCGGCGTATACCCTCACGATTCATGGTCAGTTGTGTGGCGCGAGCAGTAGGGATGACAGTAAACCCCTCAGCTTCTAATTCCGCCAATGTATTAGTGGCAATGGCTTCAACTTCAGGCACAATCAAATGCGGTTGTTCTTTTTCAATGATAGCGCGTAAGGCTACTGCATCGAGCATATCTAATACATGTGAGCGGTGTGCAATTTGCATGGCGGGAGCATCGCTATAACTATCCACGGCAATGGTTTCAACGCCCAAGCGCTGCAACTCAATCACCACCTCTTTGCCCAGCTCGCCAGAGCCAAGAAGCATGACACGCGTGGCTGTAGGGGATAAAGGTGTACCGATTTTGACTGTGTTTTGCATTATAAAAACTCCAAGATGATTGATTTAAGCATCAGGGCAAAGATAAGCAGATAATGTTCCTGTACCTACTGCAATATCCCGCCAGTGCTCCACATCCCATGTGATTACCACCGCTGTGGCGGGAGCCATGCCATGCATAGTGTCATGAGGTAATAAATGGCTAGCCAATTCGGATAATCCAGGATTATGCGCGATGATAGCAAGGCTTTGTAGTTCATCGTCTGCTTGCTCAGCGATTGTAAACAACATATCGGCTTCGGCAAGGTATAGCTCCTTGCGCCACAAGACCTTCTCTATGGGGAAGCTCATGTTATCTGCTAAAATTTGAGCGGTCATTTCTGTGCGCTTAGCAGTGCTACTAAACATTGCATCGGGCACGAGTTTTTTAGCACAAATTCTGTTGGCAATGTCGTGGGCTTGTTGCATGCCGCGTTTGGTAAGTGAGCGCTTTATATCGGCTTGCCCAAAATCACCCCAACCTGCTTCAGCATGGCGAATGAGCAATAAGGTTTTCATGCGGATGTTATGCCAGAATGTTTTAATAGCGCGTCAACATTGGGTTTGCGGCCTCGAAATGCAACAAAACCATCCATAATACTTTTGCTGCCACCAATGGCTAAGATGTCTTGGCGGAAACGTGATGCTGTTGCCACATTGGTGATGCCTTCTTCTTCAAAAGCTGCATAAGCATCAGCAGATAATACTTCTGCCCATTTGTAGCTATAATAGCCTGCGGCATAACCACCAGCAAAAATATGTGAGAAGCTGTTTTGAAATTTGTTGAATGTTGGCGGCATCAACACAGCCACCTCTTCACGCACCATATCCAATACATCTTGCACCGATTTGCTGCTATTGGGCTGACATTCGCTATGCAGTAAAAAATCAAACAAAGAAAACTCAATCTGCCGCAGCATTTGCATGCCAGCCTGGAAATTCTTGGCTGCCGTCATGCGTTTGAATAAGTCATCAGGAATGGTATCGCCTGTTTCATAATGTTTGGCGAATAAATCGAGCACTTCACGTTCCCAACAAAAATTTTCCATAAATTGACTCGGTAATTCCACAGCGTCCCAAGGCACGCCATTGATACCCGACACACCGCGCACATTCACTTCTGTCAGCATATGATGCAAGCCATGCCCAAACTCGTGGAATAAGGTCATCACTTCATCATGTGTCCAAAGGGCAGGTTTATCAGCAATCGGCGCATCAAAGTTGCAGACCAAATAAGCCACTGGCAATTGTAAATCGCCGTTTGGTTTTTGCCATCGCACCACACACTCATCCATCCATGCACCACCGCGTTTGTGGGCGCGGGCATACGGATCAAGATAGAATGCGGCAATGTGTTTGTTTGAGGCATCGGATACTTCAAAGTATTTGGCATGCTCATGCCATACAGGCGCATCAGCTTGGCGAATGTTGATGCCGTACATTTTTTCAACCAGTGCAAACATGCCCGACACCACATTGGCTTCAGGAAAGTATGGCTTTAACTCCTCTTGAGAGATGGCATAGGTATGCATGCGTAACTTTTCAGAAGCAAAAGGAACATCCCATGCCTGCAAATCATTCAAGCCTAAATGCTCTTTGGCAAAGCTGCGTAGTTCATCGACTTCACGCTTAGCCATGTTGCGACTTTTAGCAGCCAATTCACGTAAAAAGATCGTGATTTCAGCGCCACTGAAAGCCATTTTTGTTGCGATGGAATAATCGCCATAATGTTCAAAATCAAGCAATTGTGCAATGTCTTGGCGCAAACTTAATAGCTCATCAATTACAGGGCTATTATCCAAGTCTTCTGATGTCGCACGGGTACAATAAGCCCGATACATTTTCTCACGCAATTCAGATTTTTCACTGTATTGCATCATGGGCAAATATGATGGTATATCTAGGGTAAACAACCAGCCTTCTTGATTAGCTTCTTTGGCGCGTTGTGCGGCAGCTTCGCGTGCTGAATCAGGAAGCCCTGCCAAAGCATCTTCGTTGTTAATGGTTAATGTAAATGCGCGTGTCGCATCCAACACATGTTGCTCAAAGGTTGTGGTTAATTCAGATAAACGTAAGCGGATTTCTTTGAATCGTTTTTTGGCATCACCAGTCAGTTCAGCACCAGAAAGTTTAAAATCACGAATGCTCTGTTTGAGCAATGCCTTTTGTTCGTTGTTGAGTGAATCTGATTGATGGTTTTCGACATATTTAAGCCCTGCATATAAAGCTTCATTTTGAGCCAACTCGGTAAACCATGCGGAGGTTTTCTGCACGCCTTCTTGATAAACCTTACGCAAATCATCCGAATCACAAACTGCATTGAGGTGGCTCACTGGTCCCCAGACGCGTGATAATTTTTCATCCATGTCTTCAAGTGGTTCAATCAGCGTTTGCCAGTTGGGTTTCTCTTGTGCTGTAAGTGTTTGCAAAGATTCGCGCTGCTTTTGCAATATATGATCCAATGCTGGCAACACATCATTCGCAGTGATTTTGTCAAATAAAGGGAGTGGCGCATCAATGCTGAGTAATAAAGGATTATCTTTTTTAACGTTCATGGCGGGAGCCTAGCGCATCATCCAAAAACAACAAAGGCAGGGTGCTTGAAGCCCTGCCAAAGCATCTTCGTTGTTAATGGTTAATGTAAATGCGCGTGTCGCATCCAACACATGTTGCTCAAAGGTTGTGGTTAATTCAGATAAACGTAAGCGGATTTCTTTGAAT
>JAUZQR010000225.1 GCA_030950865.1 Mariprofundaceae bacterium
CCAGACTGTCGTATATTCAAAAATATGACCTTTATCCTCAAACAAGACGGCAAAGGCGCTTACTTTAAAGTCATCGAAATAACCAAGAGTGGCGGCAATTATTGCATATGTTCCATCACGCCTGCCAAAGAATTAAAAACCACACAAAATTTTGATTTTGGTGACTAAGCACACGCTATAATATATTTGATGTAAAAATTTGCTCGCGATAAAATTTTAATTCTGCAATGGATTCACGTACATCCGCCAATGCCAAATGTTCACCTGCTTTCACTGGAGTTTCAATATGAGGGTACCAACGTTTGGTTAGCTCCTTCACGGTGCTGACATCAATATTTCGATAGTGCAAATAGCCTTCTAATGTTGGCATATAAGGCACAAGAAAACGGCGATCTTGATGAATAGAGTTGCCACAGAGTGGTGATACACCTTGTGGTACATATTGTTTTATAAATTCCAAACTTTGCTGTTCAGCATCAAGCATCGAAATCGTTGATGCACGCACTCTTGCCGACAAACCAGAAGCTCCATGGTGCTCCTTGCACCAGTCACCCATAGCATCCAATACAGAGTCGGGCTGATGAATGACAATATTCGGACCTTCTGCAACAATATTCAATTGTCCATCAGTGATAATGGTCGCAATTTCAAGGATCGTATCCACATTAGGGTCAAGACCTGTCATTTCCAAGTCCATCCAAACCAAATAATCTTTATGCTGCTGATTCATTGTATTACCCTTGAATACTCTGCTTTTAATATCTGTGAAAGCGCCCATGATTGTTTGTCCCATGCACGGCGTACAGGATAATGACGGCGCAAATAAACAAATCGTTTGGCTATCTCATCTCCATCAAGATTTGCACAAGCTGCCAATGACTCATGATCTTGCTTAATAGGGTACACAGACCTCACTTTATGATGTAAAGCTGCCCAAGATTCAAATGCTTCATCATCAACATATGAAACACTAGGCAAATCATTATTCATCTGCCATATAGGTTCAATTTTCAAATAATCACACAAAGCCTCATAAATATACTGCGTATTTGCTGCTTTTCCATCCAACGAATGCCCCGCAATATGCGGTGTCGCAAGCACGCATTGTTTGTGACCTAATAATTCGCGAGAAATATTCGGCTCATCCTCCCAGCAATCCAAAACAGCATAAGCATGCTGTTTACTGTTTATCCAAGCAAGCAAAGCGATAGAATCAATGCAAGCACCACGCGCAGCATTGATAATCACTTTGCCTTGGAATGCATTCAAACATTTGCCACCCAATAGGTGATAAGTTTTATTTTTTCCTTCAGAAATCAATGGTGTATGTAATGTTAGAACATCAGATTGACGTAATAGCTCATCCAAACTCACAAAACCTTCATTACCCTCTAAATGTTGGCGTGGTGGGTCATTGACCAACACTTTGATACCCAAAGCTTTACAAATATCAACAAGTCGACCGCCAATACGCCCTGCCCCAATAATGCCCAAGGTCATGGATGATAAATCAACCTTATGCTGCATATGCAACTCTAACAAAGCTGCCAACATATATTCCAAGACAGAGTCTGTTGATGAGCCTGCAGCCGTTGCCCAAACAATGCCATGCGCATCAAGCCAAGCTTTATCATAATGATCATCACCAATTGTAGCTGTGCCCACAAAACGCACGCTTGAACCCGTCAATAATTCTGCGTCAACCTTGGTGCCTGTTCGTGTTAATAATATATCAACATCTTTCACTGCTTCTGGTGTCATATCTTTGGGCGCTAATATACACAAATCGACATCATAACCTGATAAATGCGCACATGCTTCTTGCACACCCCAAATATGTTCATCAGCAATTATTTTTAAAGGTTTAGCCATCAACTATGTGTCCAATGCTATAATCTTCTGTATCAAGCGTGTTGATGAATAACCATCTAAAAATGGAATCGTTGTCACATGTCCGCCAGCAGCTTGTACAACATCTGCGCCAACAATGTTATCAGGAGTGTAATCTCCGCCTTTCACCAAAACATCAGGCAACAAAGCTGAAATTAAATTGAACGGTGTATCCTCTGAAAATGCCACAACTTTATCGACAGATTTTAAAGCCATGAGCATCACTGCCCTATCCGCTAGAGAATTTACAGGTCGCGCATCACCTTTCAAACGTTGAATAGAAGCGTCATCGTTTAAACCAATGATTAACACATCGCCCAGTGCTTTGGCATCTTGCAAATAAGTGATATGTCCTGGATGCAATAAATCAAAGCAGCCATTGGTAAATACCACTCGCTTACCTTGCTCTCGCCATATTTCACGTTGTTGGCAAAGCTCTTCTAATATCGCCAGTGAATACTGCCCCATTACTTCGAGCGCAGACGTAATAAATCAACAACTGCAGTAACCCCATCCACGGATTTAGTCAATTCCATTGCGCGATAACGCTGCGCCTCCGATGCCAATACGCCTTGCAAATAAACCTTTCCAGCAACCGTCTCAACATGAACACTCATCCCACCAACCAATGTATCATTTAAAAACTTGGTCTTTACCTGTGCTGTAATCCAACTATCACTAAACAAACTGCTTGTGGATGGCTCTCCAATATAGAGTTGATTATCAATATCCTTCACACCTTCAACAGAGCGACATAAAAACACCGCACGATCAATATGAGCCTGACTAGGCAAATAACCAGTCAGTATCACAACACCTTCAATCACTTCAATACTCACCCAGCGGGATGGCATATCTTTCTCAGCAATCAAACGAGCATCAATTTCAGTCGCAATGCTAACATCATCAAAATGTTGACCTACTGGGCGCTCATCAAAAGCCGCTGTTGTTGCCGCGCCTCCACCCAAAATAATACTACTCACGCAAGCTGTATTGAATGAAGCGCACACTAACAATAACAACACAATATATTTTTTTGATAACACCCTAGCCTCCATCATTTTCATCCTGTACTACCCAATAACCACGCCAAAAGTATACATATCACACCAACCGATAAATACAATCCCCAAGACTTTTTGTTTTGGCGTTTATTCCAGTTATGTTCATCGTTCTTTTGATCATTAAATAGTGTCAAAATCATCTCCTAACACATCCAACACTGTCGCAAAAAGAACAGTGAAATCACGTTGATTACAGTCTTTACCAGGTTCTAAAAGCGGAACCCTTGACAAAAATCTTAATGATAATGGACTGCACATCACGAATCTCCAAACATCCTTTCATCAATCAAGGTACATAGTATATGTAGGCATGTAATATGCATTTCTTGCACACGCGCGGTTGATGCA
>JAUZQR010000226.1 GCA_030950865.1 Mariprofundaceae bacterium
ATCGATGATGATATTGATGTATCAAAACTAATCAAACGTGATGAAGTGATTAGCGTTAAAAACCAATCAAGTGATAGTAACTCTGCTAAATCGTTATCATCTGTAGTAAATGCTAGTGATGATATTAAAGCAGCATCTCAAGAAGAGGGAATGACACGGCAAGGGCTAAGCGCCAACGTACTTCAAGGTAAGCAGGTAAAAGCTGCTCGTGCTCAGCGGGGATTAGGTTCAGAAGAGGGAGCTTCCAAAATAAAGTCGCCTTTCAAAACTGCTACAGCAAGCCGTTCGGGCATAGCAGGTACACAGGCACAAGCTTCTATGTCAGTCGCATCGAATGTTCAGGGTGATGCGATTATCAAAGCATCTACTGGGCAAGATGCCAATATGTCAGGTGATGATCGCGCTTCTGGACGTTCGGCTGCTGAGCTGTTGATGGCAGATGGTTCTTCTCGAGATGTGCGAAGTATGCGTAGTGATTTTGCCATGCAAATGGCTTATCGCAGTGCAGCATCATTTAAACCAAGTGATGCCATGCTTGAAATATCCAAGGCAGCCAAAGATGGCACATTCAAACTGGAGCTGATGTTGGAGCCTGCAACGCTAGGTAAAATTCAAGTCAGTTTACAAACCGATGCCCAAAAACAAATCCAGGTTCATTTAATTGTTGACCAGCAGGCTTCACGTCAAGTCTTGGAACAACAACTTCCGCAATTGCGTCAAGCATTGACGGATCAAGGTTTGAGCCTTTCAGGATTTACCATGGATATGAATTCGCAGCAGCAGAGTGATGGAAAAGAATCACATGATGTAGCGGGCATGAATCAGATGAATAGTCATGGTGAATTAGAAAATGTTATGTCCTTGGAAACACCGTTACGTATAGGTGTGAACATGGCTGATGATGGAAGTTTAAGTATTTTAGCATGATTTCGAATATAGGTATGAGGAGAATGATATGGCACTACAAGTAGGTTCTGCAACTGCAGTCGCTGATTCAACATCAACAAGAACCACAAATAAAGATTTGGGTCAGAAAGATATTTTCCTGAAACTTTTGGTTGCTCAAATGAAAAATCAAGACCCTTTGAAACCACAAGATGCAACACAAATGTCTTCGCAATTGGCGCAGTTTAATATGGTTGAACAACAGACCAATACAAATCAGTGGCTTGAGCAGATGGCTAGCAATGGTGGAGGTTTAGGTGCTGTTGCCTCTAGTGGTTTGGATACTGCATCGGCAGGTTACTTGGGTCGGACAGTCACCGTGAACCAAAATACTGTGCAGTATAATGGTGGGAATCCAATTTTTTCAACGGATTTACCAGTCAATGCGACATCTGTGCAAGTGGTTGTTCGTGATAGTGCTGGCAAGGCGATTCGTACAATAGATATGGGAGCGATGCCGCAAGGTCTTAACACGATGAGTTGGGATGGGTTGAATGATACTGGAGCAGCCTCGCCGTTGGGAACTTATACGCTTGATATGACTGCTGTAGATGCACAAGGGACTAATATAACAGCGAAGATTCAACGTTCAGGTTTGGTGGATGCGGTACGTTTGGCATCGGGAGGAGTGCAGTTGATGGTGGGTGGCATACCCGTGAATTTGCAAGATGTTACAGCAGTTAAGTTATAAAAATAGATTGATAAAAGAGGATTAAAGGAGAAAATTATGGGTATTTATAATGCACTTTATATTGGCGCTTCCGGACTTTCATCATTTGGTGAAGCGGTGCGAGTTGTTGGTGATAACATCGCCAACGTTAACTCTCTGGGTTTTAAGAGCCAGAATGTAAACTTTTCGGATGTACTTTCACAAACTGTGGGTGTATCACGATCCAATATTGCCAACCAGGTAGGTAATGGGGTGCGTATTGGCTCAATCACGCGTGATTCGGCGCAGGGCTCTTTGCAGAATACCACCAGCCCTACAGATATGGCAATCAATGGTAATGGGCTCTTTGCCATGCGCGATCCGGCCACAGGTCAGTTATCTTATAC
>JAUZQR010000227.1 GCA_030950865.1 Mariprofundaceae bacterium
AAGGTCTGCATATTCATTCGCCTTTTGAAGGTATTGTGATGAATATCGGGGCGCGTGATGGCCAACGCATTACGCCTGATACAGAGCTGTATATGATTGCAGATTTATCCCGTGTTTGGGTGATTGTTGATTTGTACGAAGATGATTTGCCCTGGGTGCGTGAAGGTGACATGGCAGATATGACCGTTGCAGGTATTCCTGGCAGAACATTTACAGGTAAAGTAAGTTATATCTATCCGTACCTAGAAGCCAAAACGCGGACAGTGAAGATGCGTTTGGAATTTGATAACCCGAAACTTGCTTTAAAACCCGATATGTTTGCCAATGTGATTGTGAAAGCAGGCAAACAGATTGATGCTGTGATTGTGCCTTCAGAAGCCATTGTGCGAACAGGTGAACAGGAACAGGTGTTTGTACAGCGTGGTCCTGGAGAATATGAGCCGCGCAAGGTGATTGTGGGTGTTGATTCAGAGGGTCAGGCTCAAATTATTCAAGGCTTGAAAGCTGGCGAAATTGTAGTCACGTCGAGTCAGTTCTTGATTGACTCTGAATCCAAACTTAAAGAGGCCACTGCTAAAATGCTGGAAGCAACACAAGCTAAAAATCCAGACCCTAATATGAGTATGGAGGGTATGTAATGACCGCCATTGTTTCTGTGCTGCAATATAAAGGAAAACAACTATGATTCGCGCGCTGATTGCAGGATCCATTAAAAACCGTTTCTTGGTATTGATTGCCACGGTGCTTATTACCTTTGCTGGCTTCCAAGCTATGAAAAATACGCCTCTGGATGCCATTCCTGATTTATCTGATGTGCAAGTCATTGTATTTACGAGTTTTGAAGGGCAAGCCCCGCAAGTAGTGGAAGATCAAGTGACTTACCCTCTAACGACGGCGATGTTGTCTGTACCAAATACCAAAGTAGTGCGTGGTTATTCATTCTTTGGTTTTTCCATGGTCTATGTGATTTTTGAAGATGGCACGGATATGTATTGGGCGCGAACACGTGTGTTAGAATACTTGAACTACGCCTCAGACCGTTTGCCAACAGGCGTAGCGCCCAAGCTTGGGCCTGATGCAACAGGTGTGGGTTGGATTTATGAATACGCGCTGGTGGATAAAACAGGCAAACATGATTTATCAGAGCTTCGTTCCCTGCAAGATTGGTATTTACGTTATCCATTGCAAACCGTGGAAGGTGTATCTGAAGTTGCTTCGATTGGTGGTTATGTCAAACAGTATCAAATTGAACTTAATCCAGATGCTTTACTTGCTTATGGTATTCCATTATCCAAAATCAAACATGCTATTCAACGCTCCAATAACGATGTAGGCGGGCGTTTGGTGGAGATGGGCGAAACCGAATATATGGTGCGTGGTTTGGGATATATCAAGAGTCTGCACGATTTAGAGATGATCCCTATCGGTGTGGATAACAATGGCACACCAATTTTCCTAAAACAAATCGCCAATATTCATCTGGGGCCTGAACTTCGCAGAGGGTTGGTTGAGCTTAATGGTGAAGGCGAAGTGGCTGGTGCTGTGGTCATTATGCGCTTTGGGGAGAATGCTCTAGCAACCATTGAACGGGTGCGCGAGAAGCTTGAAGAATTAAAAGCAGGTTTGCCTGAAGGTGTTGAGATTGTGCCTGTTTATGACCGTGGCGATTTGATTGAACGGGCTGTGGATAATTTAACCGAAAAACTGATTGAAGAGTCTATTGTGGTTGCAATTATCTGCTTGGTTTTCTTGATGCATGCACGCAGTGCCTTGGTTGCGATTATTAGTCTTCCGATTGGCATTTTAATTGCTTTTTTGATTATGGGTTGGCAGGGATTATCGGCTAATATTATGTCGTTGGGCGGTATTGCTATTGCCATTGGTGCGATGATTGATGGTGCCATTGTAATGATTGAAAATGCACATAAACATATGGAAAAGCTGGATGAAAAAGCTGGTATGAAAGCGCGTTGGGATGCAGTCAGTGCCGCATCCAAAGAAGTTGGTCCAGCCCTGTTTTTTAGTTTGTTAATCATCACCGTATCTTTTCTTCCCGTGTTTACCTTACAAGCACAGGAAGGGCGTTTGTTTGCTCCATTAGCTTTTACCAAAACATACGCTATGGCAGCAGCAGCATTGTTGGCTGTGACCTTGGTGCCTGTATTGATGGGTTTATTGATTCGCGGGAAGATACCAAGCGAAGAGCATAATTTCTTAAATGTATGGCTGAAGAGAATGCATGCTCCCGTGCTTGGTCTGGCGATGCGTTGGCGCGCTATTACGCTTGTATTTGCCTTGATTCTTTTAGCCGTAACAGCTTATCCAGTGATGAAAACAGGTTCAGAATTCATGCCTCCATTGGATGAAGGTGATGTATTGTATATGCCAACAACATATCCTGGCATATCCATCACTAAGGCGAAGGAGTTGCTTCAGCAAACCGATAAAATTCTTAAAACATTCCCAGAAGTACATCATGTATTTGGTAAAGTTGGACGCGCTGAAACGGCGACTGACCCAGCACCATTATCCATGCTGGAAACAACGATTCGCTTAAAACCCAAAGATGAATGGCCAGATCCAAGTAAAACAACCAAAGAGCTGATGGATGAAATGGATGCTGCGATTAAATTCCCAGGTGTTGCCAATGCGTGGACCTACCCGATTAAAACGCGCATTGATATGTTGTCGACAGGTATCAAAACACCGATTGGCATTAAGGTTTCTGGCGAAGATTTGAATGTCTTGGAAAAGGTTGCAGGTGATATTGAAAATGTTTTGAAAACACATCCCAATACACTTTCTGCTTTTGCTGATAAAGCCGCTGGTGGTTATTACCTTGATTTTGACATCAAACGTGAAGAAGCAGCACGTTATGGTTTAACCGTGGGCGATATTCAAGATGTGATTCAATCAGCGATTGGTGGCATGAATGTGAGCGAAACGGTGGAAGGCTTGGAGCGTTACCCGATTAACATCCGTTATCCTCGTGAATTACGGGATAATATGGAGTCGTTGAAGCGTGTATTAATTTCAACACCTGTGGGAGCACAGATTCCCTTATCGTTGGTAACAGACTTAAAGTTGCGCCGTGGACCGCCTTCAGTAAAAACTGAAAATGCCACGCCCAATGCTTGGATTTATGTGGATATTAAAACATCTGATATTGGCGGTTATGTGGCTGAAGCCAAAAAGCTTGTGCAAGAAAATGTAAAAATACCAGCAGGTTACTCATTGGTCTGGTCTGGTCAGTTTGAATATATGGAGCGTGCCAATGCCCGTTTAAAAGTGGTGGTTCCAATTACGCTGCTCACGATATTTTTATTGTTATTCTTTAACTTTAAGAATTTCGTAGCCCCAACGGTG
This sequence comes from Mariprofundaceae bacterium, assembly GCA_030950865.1. GTDB lineage: Bacteria > Pseudomonadota > Zetaproteobacteria > Mariprofundales > Mariprofundaceae. The sequence goes on from JAUZQR010000227.1 coordinate 3,367, forward strand.
GTCATGCTTTCGATTCCATTTGCTTTGATTGGCGGCTTTTGGCTGGTTTGGCTCCTAGGTTATAATATGTCTGTGGCGGTGGCTGTTGGTTTTATCGCGCTGGCAGGTGTTTCCGCAGAAATTGGCGTGTTGGTCATGACCTTTATTGATCAGTCGGTCGCCAAGTTACGCGCTGAAAGAAATGGCATACTAAACTCAGAGGAAATCATGCAGGCCGTCGCATCAGGTACAACACAACGTGTGCGCCCTATTGCGATGACAGCAACGGCTGTGATTGCGGGTTTGGTGCCGATTATGTTTGGTAGTGGAACAGGCTCTGATGTGATGCAGCGTATTGCTGCACCAATGATTGGCGGCATGTTTACTGCCACGATGTTAAGTCTATTGGTATTGCCAGTGATTTACGGGTTGGTCTTACAGTTTCAAGAAAAAAGAATGGTTAAAAATACACAGGAGATGATATGAAAAATATGACACAGAATAAGCTTTGGGCTATAAGTTTACTATTATTATTAGGGGCTTGTGACAATAGTAGTACCGCAATAAGTGAGAATTTACAAAACACAAAGAACGTGTCTTCTAAAATAACTTCCGAGGTAGTGATGTATAAGTCGCCAACTTGTGGGTGTTGTACTGGTTGGGCAGAACATTTGCGCAAATCGGGTTTTACAGTGGTTGAAAATAAACGCGATAATATGGATGCGATTAAATCTGAATATGGTGTGCCTGAAAAGCTTTCTTCGTGCCATACGGCGCTCATTGATGGTTATATTATTGAAGGGCATGTGCCTGCGGCTGATGTGGAGCGCTTGCTCAAAGAGAGACCGAACATTGCAGGGCTTACGGCACCTGGCATGCCTATGAAATCACCAGGTATGCAAGCTGTTGGGCAAAAGCCACAAGGTTATGATGTTTTGGCATTTGATAAAAATGGTAAGACTACTGTATTTCAACACTATCAATGAGGCGCGTTATTGCTTTTACAGACTGTGTTTTTGAACATCAATTTGAATTGAATTTAAGGAGCTGAAAAGTGAAAAAAACAATAATAATAATAATTGCTGGACTAATGAGTTTTGGCATTAGCTATAATGCATATGCCGGAGGTGACCATCAGCATATGCATGGTGACATGAAAAATATGGGGCATAACCCTTGTGATGTAAAAAAGATGACAAGTGTGAACAAAAGCTCTTTTTTGGAAAAACAAGTGATTGATGGTTATGATGTTAGCTTTCATATTATGAAAGCCCCCGAAGGCATGGAGTACGGTGGCACACATCATGTGATGATGAAGGTTGAGAAAAATAATGAAACCATCGTACTAAAAGCCGCCAATTCTAAAATAACGCATCCCAATGGGAATTCGGAATCCAAAATGATGATGAAAATGGGTGACTGGTATATGGCGGGTTACAACTTGGATCATGAAGGGGAACATAAAATCATGGTTTTATTTAAAACTGAAGATGGGCTGAAACATTTTGGTGGCATTGTTTATTCAAATAAATAATGAGTCGGTTTATGTTGATGTATATAGTTGTATTCTTTGGGGTAAAATTGTGTTCGGCATCAGCCAATGAATAAGTATATCGCCGTAAAAGTTGGCTTGTGGCTATTTGTTGTTTTCATGATGGCAGGAATATTTGGTTGGGATCTTCTTAATGATATGAAGCGCCTTAGTATTGAAGCCAATATTATTGAGAGCAGCAATAAACAAAGCCATGATTTACACAGTCTCGAAGTAGATTTGCACCATTGCATTGATCCTGTGAAGAATTTCCTTGTTACGGGAGATTATCGTTTGGAAGCATATTTTTCGCAGCTTCACGGAGATTTATCTGCTGCTATAAAGAGAT
>JAUZQR010000228.1 GCA_030950865.1 Mariprofundaceae bacterium
GGCTATCAGAATGCCTTACATTAGCAATCCCGAGGACAATGCTAACAACACTTCATTTAGCAGTTTCTAACCAATAAACCTGTCAAGCTTTATTGTGCTGAATAGTTACTATAAAACTAAAAAGTTACCATACGGCAACTCACACAAACAAAAAAGGCGAGCCAAACGGCTCGCCTTTTTATCGTTCGATCTAGTGATTAACAACCACACTCATCATCTTTGGGGGCAACCGCATCCAAATGCCAAATTTCGCGGTTATAATCTTGCATCGTACGGTCTGTAGAGAACTTACCACTGTAAGCCGTGTTATAAATACTCATCTTCAACCATGCTGTTTTATCTTGATAAGCAAGCGATGCTTCTTGCTGCGCATCCACATAAGAGCGGAAGTCCGCAGCAGTTAACCAAGGATCGTCAGAACAACGAATCGAGCCTGTAATAGATGCAAACAAACCTGGTTCAAACTGGCTAAAGTGACCACACTCAATCAAGTTCATCACACGTTTGAAGTCGTCATCTGCTTCGATAATCGCATTTGGATTATAATGACCGCGTGTTGCCTCTACTTCTTCGGCTGTCAAACCAAACAAGAAGAAGTTTTCATCACCAACCTCTTCACGAATTTCAATATTTGCACCATCCAATGTACCAATGGTCATTGCACCATTCATCATGAATTTCATATTACCAGTGCCCGATGCTTCTTTACCTGCCGTTGAAATCTGCTCAGACAAATCTGCTGCTGGTGCAATAATTTCCATCGCCGAAACACGATAATTTGGAAAAAATACGACTTTTAGTTTATCGCCTACTTCTGGATCATTATTCACCACATTGGCAACATTGCTGACCAATTTAATGATTTGTTTCGCCATGTAATAACCTGGTGCAGCCTTACCACCAATCAATACACAACGGTTCGTCCAGTTATCCGTGTCACCACGCTTGATGCGGTCATACAAATGAATCACGTGTAATACATTCAACAACTGACGTCTGTATTCATGAATGCGTTTTACCTGAATATCAAACATAGCATCAGAGTTAAATGTTACACCACATTCTTTTTGAACAACCGCTGCTAAACGCTCTTTATTCTCAATTTTACATGCTGCCCATTGCTTTCGGAAATCGGCATTATCTGCCAATGGCGCGAGCTTCTTCAATTCATCCAACTGCGTAATCCAACTATCACCAATATTATCGCTGATTAACTTGCTTAATGGTTTGTTACACCAAGCCATCCAACGGCGCTGTGTTACACCATTGGTCTTGTTATTAAACTTCTCAGGCCAAAGCGCATAAAAATCAGAAAACAAACCTTCAACCAATAAATCCGAATGTAATTGCGCCACACCATTCACAGAGAAACTTCCGACAATTGCCAAGTAAGCCATACGAACTTGTTGCACGTCACCTTCTTCAATAATCGACATACGACGTTGACGTTCCACATCACCAGGCCACTTTTCAGCCAACACTTTTAAGAAACGTGCGTTGATTTCATAAATAATATCCAATACACGCGGCAACAAACGACTAAACAATTGTACAGACCAACGCTCCAATGCTTCAGGTAATAACGTATGGTTGGTATAAGCCATTGTTTTGCTGGTAACCGCCCAAGCCTCATCCCATTCCAAACGATATTCATCCATCAAAATACGCATCAATTCAGCAACCGATACCGTTGGATGTGTATCATTCAATTGAAAGACATTCTTCTCTGCAAATTGACTGAAATCAGCGCCATGTACTTCAACCCACTGACGCAACACATCTTTGATACTTGCCGATGCCAAGAAATACTGCTGACGCAAACGCAACTCTTTACCATTTTCACTGGCATCATTGGGATAAAGCACCATAGAGATATGTTCAGCTTCATTTTTCTCTGCCACCGAGCCTGCATAATCCCCAGAGTTAAATTCGCCAAGGTTGAATTCATCTGTGGCTTCAGATTTCCATAAACGCAGTGTGTTCACCGTACCATTTTTAAAGCCTGGAATTGGTGTATCAAAAGGCACTGCCAAAACATCATGTGAATCCACCCAACGACTGCGCAAATCACCGTTATCATCATGATAATATTCACTGCGACCACCAAAATGAATGCGCTGGGTATATTCAGGGCGCTCAATTTCCCAAACATTGCCATTACGCAACCAATGATCGGGCTCTTCTAGTTGATTGCCATTTTCAATCAATTGGCGAAACATGCCATATTCATAACGAATACCATAACCTGTTACTGGCAACTGCAAGGTTGCACAACTATCAATAAAACACGCTGCCAACCTACCCAAACCACCATTGCCCAAGCCCGCATCTCTGTCCATTTCAATCTTTTCTTCAAGCTCCAAACCAAGCATATGCAAGGCTTCTTCTGATTGTTTATCCAAGCCCAAATTCAAAATTGCATTACCAAGTGCGCGACCCATCAAAAACTCTAATGATAAATAATATGCACGTTTACCATCTTCCTCTTGGTATGCATCTTTGGTGTTTTTCCAACATTCCATTAAATGATCACGAATCGTAAATGCCAATGCCTGATATTTGTAATGTGGTGATTGGCTTGCTGTATGCTGACCCAATGTCCGTAAATAATGGCGTTGCATGCCCCTAACTAAATCTGCGCTTGTTTTACCAACACATGGCACATCTGTAATGTCATGCGCTACTACACTTTTGTTTGTCATATTCGTGATACCTTGAGGAAATGGCTTATAAAGCCCTATTTTTTTGGTTTCGCACCCTGTACAAATAGCATCTTTAAGTCAATCTGAGTGGTTTTTATGCTTATATGACACACATATCTGAATCTTTTATCACTACTCCTCACATCTTCTATAAATATGTTCTATAATCACAAAGTAAAGCCTTTCATCAGCAAGCTATATGATGATATTTCACGTCAAATGGAGGTCTTTTATGATCAATCTAAAAAACATAACACTATATACATTGGGAGCTGCGATACTTGTATTTATTGCAATGCCTTCGTTAGCTTTAGCAGGAACCACAGAAGGAACACGTGTGGGACTTTTAACTTGTAAAACCGTTCCAGGTTCGACCCTGAGTTTGGTTATTCACTCTACAGAAGATGTCAAATGTACATTTCAGGATAATATAGGTGAAACTGAACATTACAAAGGCGAAACTGGCGTAGGCTTGGGTTTTGATGTCTCTTTTGATCGCGAAACCACGATGGTTTATACGGTTATGGCTGCAAATGTTAAAGCTGGCAACCATCAATTAGCTGGAAAATATTTTGGTGGTGGCGGTTCTGCAACTGTTGGTGCGGGCGTTGGTGCGCAAGCATTGATTGGTGGTGGTCATAAAAATATTTCGCTACAACCTGTTGCATTATCAGGAAGCACAGGAGCAGGCGTAAGTGGCGGTTTGACTTACCTGTATTTAGAAGCCAATTAAAAGCTGATTCACATTGAATCAATGTGCCGACTCTTCTTGTGTTATTATTGATAGAAGGGTCGGTATTTTTTAATACCCTGTTCAATACCTTAAAAATAATGAGCTTTACTGCATAGCAACAAGTAAATCATAGAACAGGCTTCCATCTACCTCGCAGATAGTTATCCTGCGCCGCAATGTCTGCACTCGAATTTGAAATACTTGCCAAAGATGCTGAAGGTCACGCTAGACGTGGGCGCATTACCTTGCCTCATGGTGTGGTGGATACGCCAGTGTTTATGCCAGTTGGCACACAAGCAACGGTAAAAAGCCTTACACCTGCGGATTTAACCGATGATATTCAAGCCAGTATTATTTTAGGTAACACCTACCACCTTATGCTTAGACCAGGTGCAGATATTGTCGAAAAAATGGGTGGGCTACATAAATTCATGGCTTGGAATCACCCCATTCTAACCGATTCAGGCGGCTTTCAAGTTTGGTCTTTGGGTGATTTAAGAAAAATCGAGCCCGATGGTGTACGTTTTCAGTCTCATATTGATGGTTCTAAATGGTTTCTTGGCCCCAAAGAGAGCATGGAGATCCAACGCAAACTTGGCTCGGATATTGTCATGGCATTTGATGAATGTACCCCTTACCCAGCCACCTATGAAGAAGCGCGCTCATCCATGGAAATGTCCATGCGCTGGGCTGCTGATTGCCGTGAACATTTACCTGTGAATGATACGCAAGCCCTGTTTGGCATTGTACAGGGTGGTATGTATGGTGATTTGCGCCGCGAAAGCCTGCATGCCATTACCGAAATGGATTTTGAAGGCATTGCGATTGGAGGTTTGTCTGTTGGTGAACCCAAAGAGGAAATGTTAGCGTCCTTGGATGCACTTGCCGATCATCTTCCAGTCAATAAACCTCATTATGTGATGGGAGTTGGCACACCAGATGACCTTATCGAGGGCATTGATCGCGGCATTGACATGTTTGACTGTGTCATGCCAAGTCGCAATGCACGCAATGGAACACTGTTCACAGACGATGGTAAAATAAACATTAAAAACCTTAAACATCAAACAGATAGCACCCCTATCATGGAAGACTGCACATGTTACACATGCCGTAATTTTTCTCGCGCTTACCTGCGTCATTTGTACATGGCGAAAGAAATTTTAAGTTCAAGGTTGAATACTTTGCATAACCTTCACTACTATTGCGACCTCATGCAACGCGCCAGAGATGCCATTGAGGGGGATAACTGGCGTGAGTTTCGTGACCAATTTTTACAAAGATACCGCAATAAACAATCATAACAAGCGAATAACCCATAGGAGTTTTATTCAAATGAACAACATTATCCGTTCTATTTTCACCAGTATCGCAGCATTGCTTGCATTCACAACACCAGCCTTTGCCGAAGGTGGTGGTTCAGCAAGCAGTTTCACACAGTTAATTCCGTTAATTTTAATCATGCTTATTTTTTGGTTCTTATTGATTCGTCCGCAGCAAAAACGCGCTAAAGAACATCGCAGCATGGTCGAGGGCTTGAAAAAAGGTGACAAAGTAATGACCAAT
>JAUZQR010000229.1 GCA_030950865.1 Mariprofundaceae bacterium
TTAAAAATTTTCTGGAAAGATTGTGGTTTGTCAGTGTTTCCATAAAGCGCATTGGTTTCGAGCCATTTGATAGTAGCAACGGCATTTGCATAACCAAGAGTGAATTGGCTAGGGTGTTTGTTGGAAAGTGAAATGCTCCAAACGGAATCCTTTATTGTTTGGTGCGTAGAAAAGGTATTTGTAGCAAAAGACAGTAGCAATGCCAGTAAAAATATTACCTTAAAAGAAGTTGTTTTATTTGTTGTATATGAATGTATAGATGTTTTCATAATATTCTTTTCTTTGTGGTTGGTTTGCTGCCATTGATACGTTTATTCTTGTTTTGAGAGATGCCTGACATTGGAATACACGCCAGTATTCTCGAGATAGCATATCGCTGGAAGCCCAAATATATTTGTTTGCGTGACCTTTTGCCAATTTTTGAAAATATAAATCCAAAGCTGTTACATGGTTCCAAGGGTCATCAAGCCCTTTTGATATACCATCAATAAAAGCCTCAGAGCGCAAAGGCTCATGCATTATTTGTTTGAGTTCTTGTTGGCTGGATAAAACATGGAACCAAAAGCCGAGCATAAATAAAGCAGGTATGAATTTGAGATACTTCATAATGGGTTACACACGTTTACTGCAAGCAGCCAAGTAAACTGCCAGTAGCACCATAATAAAGGGCTGCATTGCAGCAACAGATACCAAACCATGGATGAGTATAGCAAAAGATGCTATTGAACCGTGTATGAATGACTCCGAACACCAATCTGCTTTCTTGATTAGATAGAAAATATTTCGAATACTATAAAGGTAGAGAAAGAGCGAGATGAAAATACCAGATATGCCGAGCCCAAGCGTGAGCTGCAGTGGTAGGTTGTGAGTCCAGATATGTCCGCTGGCGAGCTGTGAGGAAGCATCTTTCCATTCAGGATGTGCTTGTAATGTCATAGCAAGGCCATCTGCTGCGTGCGCTTGCATATTCATAAGCCCAATGCCAAACCATGGATGCTCCAGAAACAACCTGATACTCATGTCCCAAATAATCAGACGGGTTGCCAGCCCCGATGATTCAATGCGGGATAGTGCAGATTCAATTTGACCATGGACAGGTATGGATGCAATAATAAAGTAGGTAATAGCAGTAGCCGCAAATAGAAAAAGAAGATATTTAAATAGTCTTTTTGGTTCTTTGCTGCTAATAAAGAGTAAAACAACAACAAGGCTAAACGTTATAACTGTCATGCGACCAGCAGTAAGGAATAAGCTTGTTAATGGGAGAATTGAGGCAAGTAACCATAGCTTGTTTTGTGGCTGGCTAAGCTTTCTAAGGGCTGGGATCAATGCAAGCATTAAGAATAGCCCTTGCTCATTGGCTTGCCCTAAAGGTCCAGGGAATCGTGCTGTGTATATATTCCAGATGGGAAAGAGTCGGTCACCATAGAGGAAGCGGATGTCAAAATATTGTATAAGGGCATAAATGACATAGATATTGGCTGATATGATGATAAGCCATGCCCATGATTTAAGCGTAATAAAGTTTGATTGGCTGGACTGACATGTTCGAAAGACAATCCAGATACATGCAATGTAAAGCATGCTGCGCCAAGTATGCCATGGGCTTGCGATGTTATTTGAGAGTAGCAATATTATTGTAGGTATGACAAAAGCGAGTAAAAACACCCAGCTTGGATAGTAGGCTTTGTCCGCAACACTGTTATTGGACAGTGCAGTGGATGCAAAAAGACCACAGGCTATGGCAAGTAACCCATTAGAAATGCCTGGAGCGTAAATATTAGCCCAAAAGAAAGGGGCGACAAAAAAAGGTATCCACCATAAAACTGGAGAAGGTTTTATAAAACTACTCCAATCAATGTGCTATAGTTTATTGGTGTAGAAATACCTGGGTGAGAGGCAGTTTGTTGTGGTTCAGTAAATTAGTAGGCATCGAAAAGGGTTATGCTACTTGTGGCAGCAT
>JAUZQR010000023.1 GCA_030950865.1 Mariprofundaceae bacterium
CCATCACCAACGCCACCAATACACATAAGATAAATAAGCCAATCACCTTATGCCTACGGCTTTTACGATGTTTTAAACGGTTGAGGTCGCTCTGCATTTAATCACCCCTTTCCAAAGCGATCAGCAACAAACTTCCAAACATCTTCCCAATACTTTTTAGCGGAACTTAGATTTACTTCAAACCAAGTTTTCCGCTGCATTTCATTTTCGCCATAAGCATAGGCATAATGCTGATCCATTTTATAATTACTATAATCTGGAGAAAGATCACCACGCACACCATTTAATGCTACGCCAATCACTCGCCCACCAACATTTTCAATATTCGCCTTCACCCGTTTAAAAGCTCCGCGCACCACCGAGCCAATATGATACACCAATAACACACCATCTACCTTAGAAGCAATGACCGTTGCATCGGTGGTATGCAATAAAGGCGGCATATCCAAAATTACCATATCATATTCTTCACGCGCCTCATCCAAGATAGTGCTCATCAATGGTGAACCTAATAAATCTGGTGGATTCGCATTCACTTGCCCGCATGTAAGAATATCCAATTGATCCAGCCCAGGTGTCATCAAAGCCTGATCAATACCCATATCACCCAGCATCACATCCGAAAAACGACTCACCGCATCTTGCCAATGCTGTTGCCCCAATAAAACCTCACCCAAGCCTGGTGTGCGTTTGAGACCAAATGTATGGTGTTGCATAGGTTTACGCATATCTGCATCAATCAATAGTACACGCGCACCCTGTTGAGCAATAACGACACTAAGGTTAGCTGCAATCGTACTTTTACCCTCTTTTACAGTCGAACTGGTAACCAAAATAACGCGGTGCTCGCCAGCCTGTGAAAACAATAAATTGGTACGCAAACTACGGTAAGCTTCCGCAATAGTGGAGGGTGGTGAAAAGTGACTCACCAAACGTAGTTGCCGCTCCAGTGCTGAGCCGCTGGTCTCTAGCCCTTCCTCACCTGAAAATAATTCTATACCCTCTTCATGAGATAAATGTGGCACAAAACCGATAACAGGCACTTCTAAGAAATGTTCCACTTCTTCAATCGTGCCCACAGATGTATCCATAGTTTCTAAAATAAGTGCAACAATCAACCCTAGAACCAAGCCTAGAATTAAACCTGCTATACCTGTTTGTGATACTTTAATTGGGTTAATACGCACGCGAGAAAGCATTGCTGGTCTGACCAATGAGACCTCTTGAATTTTTTCTGACTCTTTAATCAGGACTTCCTGATATTTTTTTTCTAGCAAACCAAATAGTTCTTCATTGCTGCCTACAGAGCGCTGCAAGCGTTGCAACTCCAAAGCTTGCTCTGGAACACCCTGATATTTACGCTCTGCGCTATTCATACTTCCTTGAATATCTTGCATGCGGCGTTGCGTTAAGGTCACCTGTTTGGCTAGCTCATCCACCATACTACCCAAAATATCCTCAGCCTGTTGCCTTAATTCCTCAATCTGGGGATGTGCATCGGTATAGTTGGTTGAAAGTTCCGTACGTTTTAATGCCATTTCAACAAGGCGTTTGTTTAACTCATCAAAATAAGCTCCAACATTTCCAGGTACTGAAACAGCCTTATAGTCCCAGCCACCACGCTGCACGCGCAGACGCAACTCTTTCAAAGTGAACTGCAAATCACTTAAATGCGCTATGGCTTGTCGATATTCTTGCTGTAAATCTGCAACAATTTTAGCAACTGCTTCAGAACCACTATTGGATGATAAATGATTCTTTTGTCGATAATCTCGAACCCTTTCCTCAGCCTTTCTTAAACGGTCACCAACAACGACCAGCTGTTGCTGAATAAATTTCTTCGCTTCAAATACTTTTTTATTTTTTTCTTCTATATTAAATGTCTGGAATTCATCCGCTACCGCTTGCGCCAAATCTTTGGCATAATTAGCATTAACAGACACAACCGAAATATTAATAATACCCGTATCACCATCTTGCTCAGCACCCACACTGTCTTTCAAATCCAAAACCACATCAACGTAATCAGGGTTTGCTCGAACCTCCTCGCTGGTTAATGCAGGAGGAATCAACGCCAAACGTTGTGCCACACGCTCCATCAATGCGTAGGATTGAATCAAAGCCATCTGTGTTGTCATATCATTGAATGAACGCGATGACCCCCCGCGCATAAAAAATTCAGCAATATCCAAAGAAGCCTCAATTTTAATGGATGATGTAGAGCTATATAATGCAGGCGGCTGATTAGCCCACGTAAATAGTGCACTAAAAAGTCCAATCGATACTGCACAAAATACAATAATCCAACGTCTGCGAAGAATAACCTGCCAGTATTCTTCAAGATTAAGTTCGTAACCACTCATGGCTGATGATGGCTGACTCATCGGGTTACCGTCTTCGATAACGCCTGAATCGTATAATATTGTGACACTATGCTCACCGGCGCTAAAAGAGCATTAAAGGTTGGCATAATATCAGCAATCCATTGGTTCCAGTTGGCAACTGGACGTTTAGGAATAATCAGCATGTCTTTATCCTGTAATGCAATATTCTGTGATAAATCACCTTTTTCCATAAATCGTTTAAAGTCCACAGGTAAAATGAGTGGCACATCTCTACTGGCACGTAATACCCGGATATCTGGCCAATAGGCATCTTTACCAAGTCCGCCACTTTTAGCTACGGCATCCAAGAAAGTAATGTCTCCCGTAAATTCAACAATACCTGGTTTTTTTACTTCCCCCAACACATAAACTCTACGTTTAGACTGCGCCAATGATGGTATAAAAACAGTATCACTATCATCCAATATGGCATTTTCTTTCCAGTCACCCTGCTTGATTGCTCTATCCAAGTTAAGCATGACAGTTTTACCATTGCGTAGAACCTGAACTTTAGTCAAGTCCGCATCTTTACTCGGTCCACCTGCGCGTGACAAGAAATTCACCAAGCTTTCTTTACCCTTCAAAAAATATGTTCCCGGACCAGTCGGCTGACGGGTAAGATCTTGCACTTCACCAAAGATGCTAACGGTCTTACTTCTAGCTTTAAGGACCAAAACATCCACGCGTGGTTTACGCTCAAAACGCTTAAGAATCTTTGTAACATGTTTATCCACTT
>JAUZQR010000230.1 GCA_030950865.1 Mariprofundaceae bacterium
AAATTTCAGGTGCCCAACCAATACAGCATGCTACATTTGCTGTCTAACAGAGTGCATTTATAATAAAACCTATTGCCGAGTTAAGCGGTACCTAAAAGCTATAAACCCAAGTCATCCCAAATATTGTCCACCCGCGCTTTGACCTCATCTGTCATTTCAATGGGTCTTCCCCATTCGCGGTCAGTTTCACCAGCCCATTTATTGGTAGCATCAATACCAACCTTGGAGCCAAGACCTGCAATCGGCGATGCAAAATCCAAATAATCAATCGGTGTGTTTTCAGCCATGGTAAAATCACGTACAGGGTCACAACGTGTGGAAACCGCCCAAATCACTTCCTTCCAATCGCGGCAATCAACATCGGCATCCACCACAATGATGAATTTTGTGTACATAAATTGACGTAAATATGACCAAATACCAAACATTACCCGCTTGGCATGACCTGCATAACCTTTATTGATTGAAACCACTGCCACACGATAGGAGCATCCTTCCATCGGTAGATAAAAATCAACAATTTCAGGAAACTGTTTCTTCAAAATAGGCACAAATACTTCATTAAATGCCAAGCCCAATACGGCAGGCTCATCAGGTGGTTTACCCGTGTGTGTAGAATGATAAATAGCATTTTCACGCATGGTTATTTTATCCACAGTGAAGACAGGAAACATCTCTGTTTCATTATAATAACCTGTATGATCACCATACGGCCCTTCCTCAGCATATTCATCCAATGAAACATAACCTTCAAGCACAATTTCCGATGACGCGGGTACTTGCAGAGGAATACTCACACAATCAGTTAATACCGTTTTCTTGCCACGCAATAAACCCGCAAACTGATATTCCGATAGCGTGTCTGGAATTGGTGTTACAGCAGCGAGAATAGTCGCAGGATCTGCACCAATCACCACAGCACATGGGAAGCGTTTTGCCCCTGACTTCTTAGCTTCCTGATGATCTTGCGCACCACCACGATGTTTGAGCCAACGCATAATAAGTTTATTCTTAGCAATCTTTTGTTGGCGGTAAATACCCATGTTTTGACGGTCTTTATTCGGGCCTTTGGTCACCACCAAACCCCATGTTAACAAAGGTGCTACATCTTCTGGCCAACATGTTTGAATTGGTAACATATCCAAATCGACATCATCGCCTTCAATCACAACCTTTTGACAATCGGCTTTCTTCACAACCTTGGGGTTCATATGCATGACTTTTTTCAAAATTGGGAACTTATCCCAAGCATCTTTCAGACCCTTTGGTGGTTCTGGCTCTTTCAAATATGCCAGCAACTCGCCAATCTCGCGTAACTCATCGGCAGATTCGCGCCCCATGCCCAAAGCAATACGATCCGCCGTACCAAACAAGTTAGTCAATACAGGCATATCATGCCCTTTTACATTTTCAAACAACAATGCAGGCCCTGCAGCACGCAATACCCGATCAGATATTTCGGTGATTTCTAGCTCAGTGCTAACCTCTGTTGAAATACGTTTTAATAAGCCTCGTTTTTCAAGATCTTGCGTAAATTCACGCAAATCCGCATAACTCATGCCCCTTCCTCAATATTGCCCTCAGCAATATCAAAGACACTGTCTAATTTTGCTAGCGAAAACAGATCCCGAACCGTGTCTTGTAAGTCATACAATGTAAAACGTCCGCCTGACTGACGCGCCCATTGCAAGCCTTCCACCAATGTTGCAATGCCTGATGAATCCATAAATGGAACACCTGACAAGCGAATATGAATTTCTTTGTTTTGATTAACAAATAAAGGCTTTAGCGCATCCCTAAGACGTGGGGAGGTGTGAATATTTACAGTTCCTTCCACCGCTACTTTCACCACACCCGCACCATTTGTTTCTACTGTCACATCAAGCTTCATCACCAACTCCCTTCGTTCCCTGCTTACAAATATAAATAAGCGTCCACTGATTACCATCATCCAGTGCAACATGCTCCACAACATCCATAATCGAATGAATCAACTGAATGCCCAATCCGCCTGGCGTAATATCGGCAGCACTACACTGCGTAGCATTACCACAATCCCAACCTTGAATATCGACAATGGATGCATAATCACGAAACATGAAGTGCAATTCCTTCATACCATCATCATTGATATGTATTTTGCTTTCAAATTGCACTCTGCCAGGCGTGTCGCCATAGCCATGGTCAGCAATATTGGCAAACAACTCATCCACAGCAAGTGCCACACGGTTGGTTTCCATATCCGTTAAACCAGCACGTAAGGCAATAACTTCCACCATAGAATGCAGCACATGCACACAATCACGCTGGCAAATAAGCTCAAACTTAAGTTTGCCAACTTGGCTCTGCTCTAAATCAAGCGTCTCAAATTCAACCATTACTGACCCAACTTGTTCAACAACTGTTTGGCTTTCAACGCACCTTTCTCATCTTGCAAAATAAAATAAATATCCCTTGCCCGCTCGGCATAATCAAGGCGCTTTTGTATCGATATTTCATCTGCCAACCCTGCCAATAACAACGAGGCATCTGCTGATAACCTTGGCGCACCCACTTGTTTGCAAAGCTTCAGCACATTGAGTGACTGCTTTTTCGCCATCACATCATCGCCTTTTTCTTTTGCCAACAAAGCCAAGCCCATCGTGGCTTTTGCCTGCAGCAACAAACCCGAACGATTTTTTTCTGACTCTTGTATAACCTTCAGATACGACTGCTCTGCTTGCGCCACATCATGCTGTAAATATGTCAATTTAGCCGCCATCAAATATACATCGGCAGGTAAATTCGCAGATAATGGCTGCATGGCTTCTACAGGCTTTCCCTGCCTTATTTGCAACAATGCCAACTGTAGTTCGGCTCTATTTTTGTAGGCTGGAAAATGATGCGTTTCCGCCAAATATAACACCTTCTGCAAAGCCAACTCAGCCTTATCTCCCTGTTTCCCTGCTTTGTAAGCCATGGCTAAATTGTACCAAGCACTTGTCATCTTCACAGGGTCATTGGCAAGTTTTGCCATTTGTAATGCACGCTCAAAAGCATGCTGTGCTGATGCCCAACGCTCCTGATACATTGCCTGCACACCGACATGTGTGAAATCTTTCATATGCTGCACATAAATATTTTCAACAACGGGCGCACTGGTTTTATGCCCTCCGCCACATGCCACAACAAACACACTGAGCAACATAAAAAGACATAGCTGTAAAACACGTATCATGGCTGCATATCCAAAACTGGCGGAGCAGTTTCAAGGCTCTCTTGTGTTGCCTTTTCTAACGTGCCACCACCCAATAGCCACGAACTTTGCAAGTTTTTCATCAATGCCTGCATTTCTTTTAATGTTGCCCGCGAATCCCTTGCCAAGCCTGGAAGCTCTGGTGTCATTTCAGATAAATCCGATGCCACAATATTCAGCGCAGATGACAGTTTATCCACATGTGTCAGCAAGGCATTGCTTCGCTCAATAGTCTCCGGCCCATATTTGCCTAGACTTTGTGATAAAGGTTTTATGTTTTCTAGAATATCCGTAGTCGCAGTCAGCGAATCTGCCAAACGCAAAGCCACCTTCTGCTCATCCAAATCATCCGCAACATTCCCCATCTTCTGCACGGCTTGCGTAAATGTTTCAATTGCCAATTGCAGGCTTTTACCATCAACAGGCTCTGTTATTTTGCGTAAATTTGACATCCCTACACGCAAATCACTATCTGGATCATTCATCCATGTCGATAACGATGCCAATTCTCGCAACAACACATTGGCATTGTCCACAGCAGGTTGTAAATCTGTTAATATTTGTTCCAACGATGCTTCGGTTTCATAATTCAAAAGCTCACCACTATTGAGCATAGGTTTGGCAATATCCCCTCTGGTCAACTCCACAACCTGCTCACCCAGCAAACCTTCTTTGGTAAACTGGATAACCGCGCCTTGATGAATCATATGCCGATAACGTTCAAGCAAGCGTAATGAAATACGCACTTGCCCCTCATCTTGCAACTCAATTTGATCAATGTGTCCAATAGCAAAACCTTGAAATTTTACAGACTGCCCTTCATAAAATGAACTCGCAGAAGGCGGCTCCACAAACAAATAGAATTTTTTGGAAAACACATTACTACGCACGCTGACAATCAACACAACCAAAATCAGTGCGCCAATACCCAGCATCACAAACCAACCAACTTGGCGTTTTATGCCCGATACAAAATCTGCGGAATCTACCATATACCACTCACATCAGGCACATTATCGCATTCAATCTCATATGTCCGCGAAAAGTTTAATCCCGAACCTTCATGCATGGATGATGTTAAGTATAATACCCCTGACTCCAATTGCTGCATTGCTTCTTTCGCTTTGGCTCGAAATATCTGTAAACGTTCGGGCGGCATACCCATATGAACTTCTTGTGCCACAATCACATCAGGACGCTTAAGCAAGCAGTGCCCCAAACTCACCAATGCATGTGTATAAGCAGAGCGTTCACCAGCCTGCTCATAAAGCAATGCACCCAAACCAAGAAACTCGGCAACATCACCAACTTCACGCTCTGCTCTCTTTAAACATGATGTGTCTTCAGCATACAAAAAAGGCAATAATAAGTTTTCCCGTATGCTTAAATTTGCAAGTAATCCGCGTCGACGAATCATACTACCAACACGGGCGCAATACGCAGGTTTGCCAGCAACCACACGTTTGCCTGCATACGCCAGCCAAACCTGTGCATCATCACCTTCACCCAGTACAAATTGCGGAAAAAAACGACTCAAAAACATATACTGCATACTACAATTCATCACGAAACGAATGTTTTTTCCTCGGCAGATATAATCTTCAGGCAATTGCCTGTCGCATATATCCATGGCACGCCAATGCAGTTCATGGCTTACAGGTTCCATATTAGCACCCACACTACATCCAAAAATAACATCAATAACAATGCTCCCAAAACACCATATGTGGCACGGACAGGAATTTGATTCGGATCATTTCCGACCCTGCTGCCTTGATCCAAAAGCATCATACATGACAACATCGGATAAAGCATGCCTTTTACAATCATTGCTATCAATTCTTTAAGATCTGTACCACGCTGCACTTCGAACAAAAATTCACTAAAATTCAACGTATACGTCCAAGATACCACCAATCCACCAACCCATATAGAAACAACCACAAAAACGAAGGTTAAGACCAGTCCACATAGAGAAAAGGCTATAATTCTCGGTAGATATAAATATTCATAAGGCGATACACCAAGACTAAGCAGCAACGAGTCTTCACCCCTAGATTGCATATGTCCAACCTCAGTCACCACCGCAACGCCTGAACGCGCCAATAAAAAAATCGCCACTAAAAATGGTGCCATTTCTTGCACGAGAACCCCGTTCATCAAGCTGCCAATCAACGATAAATCTTGTATTCTACGGGCAAAATCCACAATATTATAAACAGCAAGCACGCCAACCCCTAAGGCTATAACAATGACCCAAGGCAAACTCTGAACGCCTGTAAAGTATACTTGTCGTATCACCACATTCATCACGGCAGGTCTCGATACCCAACGCATACGCAGAAAAACGCGCGCTACCGCCACAAAAAGGCGAGAAAAGCGCTGCAACCCTTGCAAAGCTTGTAGAGAAAACAAGCCAACCCTATCTGCCCGTCTATGCCATTGACCTATATGTGTTTGTAACATGCCCATAGTCTATTTCTAAGCCTTTATAATTGAAACACAAGCGATGTGGGTCACACTTTTGTATTTTTTGTTTTTTGGTGTTTTTCTTAACGTAAAAAAGAAACTTCACCTTGCCTGATAAATACACCTTGAGT
The DNA here is from genome assembly GCA_030950865.1 of Mariprofundaceae bacterium. Taxonomy (GTDB): domain Bacteria; phylum Pseudomonadota; class Zetaproteobacteria; order Mariprofundales; family Mariprofundaceae. The sequence continues at coordinate 5,836 of JAUZQR010000230.1, forward strand.
AGCGTCCCGCTTCTTTTAGAAAATCTGTTCATTTACTTGTTATATTGAGGTCTACAATGCTCGAAATTATGCGCAACCAAGCACAATCATGGCTAGCCAAACTTATTCTTGGCGGTATCGCTCTTTCTTTTGGATTGTGGGGCATCGGTGATTATTTTACAGGAAGCCGCGTGGCTTATGTTGCTGAAGTTGATGGAAAACCAATCAGTGATTTAAGTTTTTCACAAACCTATGAACGCCAACTTAACAGCTATCGTTCCATGTTAGGGCAACAGTTTTCAAAAACATTGGTTGAGCAGATGGGCGTAAAAGATAATACTCTACAAACCATGATTAACCGTCAATTGATGCTTGATGAGGCTGCACGCATGGGACTCGTCGCTTCTGATGCTGCGTTGTTAGCCTATGTGCAAAACAACCCAACCTTTCAACAAGCAGGTACCTTTGACCCGCAGCGTTACCACACATTTACACGTAATCTGGGTTTTGCAACCACCCGCGATTACGAAGATGATACACGTGTTAACTTGATGATTGATGCTTTGCAAAAAGCTATTGTTGATTCAGCCCAAGTGAATAATGCAGACGTTCGCGCTCAATTTGAACGTGAATTTGCACAACGCACCATTGCAGCCGTGATGATTGAACCTCAGAATCTTATCAAAGGTATTAAAATCGATGCGGCAAGTGCAAAGGCTTGGTATGATAGTCATACACAAAACTATCGCTCTAGCCTGCAAGTAAAAATCAATACTGTTGAAATCGACCCTGCTAAGCTTGCTAAAGATATTCGTATTGACGAGGCTGATATTGCCTCTGCTTATGAAGCCCGCAAAGCTAGCTGGACTGCGAATGGTGTAACCCAATCACTGAGTGATGTCCATGATGAACTAAAGAAATCTTTAATTGTCGAAAAATCTCGCGATGAAGCGTATGAGTTATCACAAGATTTGGACAACGCATTGGGCATGGAAGATTCACTTCAAGCTGCTGCCAATAGCCTTAATCTTGCGGTTTATAAAACTGATGCTATGGATGTTTCCAAAGCACTTACAGATACATTGCTAGGCAGCGACCAAGCTTTAATCAAACACGCTTTCACAGCTATACCAGGTGATAGCATTGATATTATAGAGCTTGATGATGGTCGCTTTGTTGCCATTGAGGCATTAGAGCGCATTGAACCTGCCCCGTTAGCTTTTAAAGATGTCTCTACTAAGGTTTACGCTGATGCACGCAATGCGGCGGCTGCAGATAAAGCACGAGACATTGCTAAAGCATTGCTTGCAGACTCTAATCAACTTACACCTGATGCAATGGCACAAAAGGGTGGTTATGCAAAATTCTTATCCAAGCCTGTACGTCGTAGCGGAGTTGGTGATAGCGCCACTTGGCTAACTCCTGCTATTGTTAATGCTGCTTTCAATACAGGTGTTAAACAATGGTCAAGCAAGGCCATTCAAACATCACGTGGGCTAGCATTGGTTTATGTTACCAAAACAATCGCTGGTGATGATAAAGTCTTTGCTGAACAAAAGGCTGCTATTGCATTGAAAGCTGCTAAAGCCAAAGGCGCAGTACGCTTTGCACGCTGGATTTCAACTGTTCGTGATCGTCATGATATTGTTATTCATAACAATGTGCTTGAGAAAATCTAAAATACACTTTCTTAGCAACAAACAAAAAGGCTGCTCAATGAGCAGCCTTTTTTTGTTCCAAATGTCTTGCTGTCATGTCGAACATAGTCGAGGCATCTTAAAACCTTTCAACTACCCTCGCGGCAACCAGTGAATTATACGTGATATTTCACTGACTCTTCACGTACGGCTTTAAAAAACTCAATCGCGTGTTCAGGAGGTACATCTGGGGTAATACCATGCCCAAGATTAAACACATGCCCATTGCCATGACCAAACTTGGCTAAAATATCTTTCACTTCGGCACGAATACGTTCTGGTTTGGCATACAACATCGTTGGATCCATATTACCTTGCAAGGCAACACGATCTCCCACACGACGTTTGGCTTCATCAATATCAATCGACCAATCAAGACCCAACACATCACATCCTGTATCAGCCATGGCTTCAAGCCAACCCATACCACCCTTAGAATATAAAATAACAGGCACTTTG
>JAUZQR010000231.1 GCA_030950865.1 Mariprofundaceae bacterium
TTTGGTTGCGGGGGCAGGACTTGAACCTACGACCTTCGGGTTATGAGCCCGACGAGCTACCACTGCTCCACCCCGCGTCATTTGGTGGCGGAACTGTAGCGTTGAAGAATATGAAGTCAAATTTTTATTGTATGGCGAGTAATAAGGTCTCAATAGCATCTGTATCAATGCAGACTTCTCTGCTGGATATAGGCGTAATAATGGCTTCTTTTTTGAGCGAACTAATGGCTCGTGAGATGGTTTCACGACTGGTTGAGAGCTGATCTGCGATAAGTTGGTGGGTTGGTAAATGAATAAGTATTCCATCATCATGGGGCTTGCCAAAGCGTTCGCAGTAATCTTGTAAATAACTGTATAAGCGATGGGGAACATCCATGGTGCTAATGCGTTCAAGGATTAAACTGGTTCTGCGTAAGCGGGAAACTACTTCGGAGAGAAGCTTGAGTGAAAGCTCGGGTTTTTTAAGTAGTAAACGTTCAAAATCACGACGGCGAATTTGAGCTATTTTTGCAGTTTCAAGAGTGGTGACTGTGGCAGAACGGGGTTGCTTGTCCAACAGTGACATCTCACCAAAGAATGCTCCCTCTTCAAGTAGAGAGAGAATGACTTCACGACCATCTGGGGCGTAGTAAGAAATTTTAACGGAGCCATTCAGAAGTACAAACATGGCATTTCCATCATCACCAGCCTGCACAATCACATTATTTTTCCCAACATTATGGGTTGTGGTAATTGAAATAACAGCAGCAATTTCATCTTCATTCAACTCTGCAAAGAGAGGGACCTTTTTGAAAATATGCTGCATATTTATTTACTCCGTTGGTTTTTGAATCAATTGAATAGGCCATGTGGCTATGAGTGCAGATGGTAATTCATCTTGTATGAGCGGTAGTGCTTGATGGATTTTTTCTTCTGTATCGATGACTTCAATCACCAAAGGAAGGTTTGAAGAAAGTGCCAAGAAAGAGGCGCTGTGTATGCCATGCTTGCCCAATCCTTCAATACCTCGAAGTACGGATACACCTTGCAAACCAGCCCCTTGGCACAGACCTAGGATAGCTTCTAAAGCTGGCGCGTGATGAATATTATCTGATTCAGAAAGGTAAATGCGAAGGCATATTCCTGTTTGCATGACTTCTCACCTCCTTTGTTCAAAAGCCTAATCGTAGTGTATATGATTGCATGAAAGCAAGCAATCACGGCTGTATGTTTTACAGTTTTAAACCGCTAAAAATAAAAGTGAATCATTTGTTATAAACGCGTTAATGCTGCGGCACCCAATAGCCCAGCTTGATCATTCAATGTAGAGGGTAGAACTTGAATTTTGTTTTGCATAGGAAGAATCAACTGACTGTTAAGTGAGCTCATTATAGCAGGATGTAAAAATGACCAAGCGCCAATAAGACCGCCGCTAATGGTGACGGTGTGTATATCGAGCAACGTTACAGCTTCAGCAATAGCCATGCCGAGTTTATGCCCCGCATCTTCTAAAACATTCATGGCATGATATTCGCCTTGCATTGCTTTTTCATAAACTTCTTTGCTATTAAGCTGTATGCCTGAAAGTTTGAAATAGTGTGATGCGACGGCTGAAGCTGAGGCATAAGCCTCGATACAACCATGTCCACCGCAGCCGCAAAGGTGCGCTGAGTCATCATGGCAGACACGTAAATGCCCAAATTCCATCGCCATACCACCTTCACCCGTGTAAGGCGTATGATTCAAAATGAGTCCGCCGCCAACACCTGTTCCAAGTGTGATATGCAGCAAGTTTTTTTGCCCTTTAGCCGCACCAAAATGAAGTTCACCCATTGCAGCACATAAAGCATCATTTTGTGCGGTGACGGGTAAATTTATGCTATCAGAAAGCATTTTGGCAAGTTTGAAGTTTTTGAGATTGGGTAAATTGGGTGATGATGCTAATACACCTGAGTTGCCGATAAAAAAACCTGGAAAGCCAATGGCGACAGCCGTTATTTTAGGGTCGTTTTTAAGAAAAACATTGAAAAAGTCAGTCAGTGTTTGAATAACATCCTGTTCTGTGATGTTTTTATCGCTTAAATGAGCGCTAACACATTTTTCCTCATGGACAAAGCCTGCGTCATCAATAATTGCAGCTCGGATATTGGTGCCGCCTATATCCGCTGCTAAAGTGAGCCCGCTCATGTGCTGATGACTTGTTCGTACAGTGTGCTATAGGCTTGGGCAGAAGCATCCCAAGATGAGTCGCGCTTGAGTGCTTGTGTGCGAATGCTCGACCATTTACGTGGTTGACGGTAGATGGTGATTGCCTCTTCCAGAGCTACATCAAAGGCCTCGGCTGTTGCATCGACAAAATGAAAACCTGTTGCTCCTTTTTCAGGGTAGCCAATAATGGTATCACTTAAGCCACCTGTGCTACGCGCAACGGGAACATTGCCATAACGCATCGCCATAAGTTGCCCCAAACCGCATGGCTCAAAGCGTGATGGCATAAGGAAAATATCGCCACCTGCATATATTTTACTTGCCAAAGTCATATCA
>JAUZQR010000232.1 GCA_030950865.1 Mariprofundaceae bacterium
TTAGCCTGAAACAAGCAAGGCTTGAGCAACTGGCTAATTTTGATAACTTTGAATTTGTGAAACTTGATATTGCTAACCAAGAGAAAATTAATTCTTTATTTAATAAATATTCAATTGAAACAGTGATTAATCTTGCTGCTCAAGCTGGAGTGCGTTATTCTTTAGAAAATCCTCATTCTTATATTAATAGCAATATTGTTGGGTTTACTAATATTTTGGAAGGATGTAGGCACAACCAAGTGAAGCATTTGGCGTATGCTTCATCCTCATCGGTGTATGGTGCCAATGAAACCATGCCATTTTCTGTACATGATAATGTGGATCACCCATTATCACTTTATGCAGCCAGTAAGAAAGCCAATGAGTTGATGGCGCACACCTATTCGCATTTGTATCAGTTACCTACGACAGGACTACGTTTTTTTACAGTGTATGGACCTTGGGGAAGACCTGATATGGCTTTGTTTTTATTCACCAAAGCCATTCTCGAAGGTAAGCCTATTGACGTATTTAATCATGGAAGAATGAAGCGCGACTTCACCTATATTGATGATATTGTGGAAGGTGTGATTCGGGTATTGGATAAAACAGCTTCAGCCAATACACAATGGGATGGAAAGTCTCCAGATCCAGCAAGCAGTAAAGCGCCTTGGCGAGTTTACAATATTGGCAACTCAAGCCCCGTAGAATTGATGGACTATATTCAAGCGATCGAAAAAGCATTGGGTATGGAAGCAAAGAAAAATTTTATGCCCATGCAAGCAGGCGATGTTCCTGCAACCAGTGCAGATGTACAAGCACTGATTGATGATGTTGGCTTTAAACCAGATACATCTGTTGAAGAGGGTGTAAGGCGTTTTGTTAAGTGGTATCGAGGGTATTATGGCGCATGATTTTGAGGTCTTGTTTGCACAAGCTGATTGGTTTTCCCCTGAGTTAAACCGCGATTGGGTGCGCTACCGTAATGATGAGAACCCAACGGGTGTCTGTTGGCATGTGAAATCGGAGAATGAAATACCTGTGCTTTCTGTGATTATTCCCACTGCCGATGCTGATAGGGGTGGCTACTTCATTAAGTTGATGGACTCCTTAACCCAGCAAGATATGCAAGACTTTGAATTGATTGTGCTTAAAGGCGATAAACGCCAAGGGCGCGGCATCAATATTTGTGCAGCTATGGCAAAGGGTAAGTATTTACTCACGGTGGATGATGATTCATCACTACCTGATAACCAAACATTTACAAAAATGATTGCTGCTATGGATAAACATGTAGATATTGGTATGGCAGGTGGCAATAATACTGTGCCAGATTGGGCAACGCCGTTTGTAAAACGGGTGATGATTCAAGTGCCGCGTCGTAGTTGGCAGCCTGTGAAAGAGATTATTGATTCAGATTTGGCAGAGCATCCATGTTTAATCATGCGTGCGGGTTTATTTCGCAACGCGGGCGGAGAAAATGAAACAATTCCACGTGGGCTTGACCCTTATTTAAGGCAGGTATTTCGTGAAGCTGATACACGTGTGGTGGTCTTGCCTGATATTATTTACCATCATTTGCCACCCGAAACGTGGGGTGGACTATTGGGGCAGATGAAGCGCAATGGTTATCAGGCAGCCTATGCCAATATCCACTCGCCTGAGTGGGTGATTGAGACACCTGCTGAACATGGTGAATTCGTATTGCGTGTGCCG
>JAUZQR010000233.1 GCA_030950865.1 Mariprofundaceae bacterium
CCAAAATAATAACCTGGAAGCAGTGTGCTAAGGTGAATGTCTGAGCCTGGACCTAACTGTAAATGAACCTTCATCTGACCTTCAAGAATCAAGTAAAAATTATCGTTTATTTCGCCCTGATGCACAACGGTATCACCATCATGGCAACGAAAAATTCGAGCTTGTGAGATGAAATCCATGGCTTCTTTGTCAGAAAGCTTGTCAATTAAAGAGAATGTTTGATTGACAGTTGGTTGGGCGCTACCCAGAGTCATTTTTGCCATGCTTATCATGGATTCAACATCATCTTGCTGCGGATATTCCAAACGTTTACAAATTTCCAGAAAACTTAATGCACTACTGGGCTGTCCGCGCGCCAACATACGGCGTGCCATTTCCATTGCCAATTGTCGTGCTTTATCTATTTCATTTTGACGTTGAAGTATTTGAATGAGAGGTCGAGCCAAGTGTAAATCTTCGCGAAATATATGGTGTAAACCATGATATACATAGAGTAATTCTTTATCATCCAATGACATAGTGAGAGTGTAAAGGTTTTTAAGACAAAAAAATAGCCCTTACATCATGCAAAAATGCTCGGTATTAAATGCTATCTTCTCTTGTTGCTTTAAAACGACGCATTTGGGCGAATATTTTATTGGGATATTTATGTTTGCCAAGTGAGCCATTGTATGCTGCAAGTGCCCTGTCCAATGTTTTGTAACGGTCAACATAATGGCGTAGAATAGCCGAGCCGTAACGAATATTGGTTTCAATTTCAAATAGGTTATCACTTTCTGAACCAAGCTCTTTTTTCCAAAAAGGCATGACCTGCATCAAGCCACGCGCACCGACATTGCTGACAGCAAAGTGATCAAAACGAGATTCCACAGAAATGAGACCAAGCATCAATTCAGGGGAAAGCTCAAAGCGAACACTGTAAAAATAAACCCAGCGAGCAATGCTTTGTGCCTCTTGTTCATTGGGCACCCATTTTTGAATAACCCTACGAATATCTTGCTCCCAAACCTGCTGTTCGAAATCTATTGTTTCGGCACTTTCTTTTGGTTGTTGTAACATTTCACGCAGTTCATTTTTTTCCTTTTCAGGAATGATATCAAGCGGGCCTGTGCTCTGTTCAACCACTTCAATAGTAGCCGTGTTTTCCACCATATTTTGTTTTTCTTCGGAGGTACTCAATATCCAAAAGGGTAGGGTGATAACAAAACCAAGCACCAAGATGCCAGCCAGCACACCTTTGGCAGATGCGCCCTTTAAATAGCGAATGGTAGCGAGTTTCAGTTTGCACCCACTAAAATATTACGAATATTTTCAATAACAGCGTTCAATGGTACTTCTTGTTTGGAGCCAGCACGTTGTCGAATTTCAATCGCATCGGCATCCAAACCGCGATCGCCAATTACCACATGAATCGGTAGCCCCATCAACTCTGCATCTTTGAATTTTACGCCAGGACGTTCTTTGCGATCATCCCACAGCACTTCGATGCCTTGTTCGCTTATGTTTTGATACAACTTCTCAGAAGCATTCATGGCAGTTTCACTCTTGCCCATGGTGATAATCACTACTTGAAAAGGTGCCAGTGATAGCGGCCAAATCATACCATTATCATCATTGCACTGCTCAATCACTGCTGCAACCAAGCGGGATACGCCAATGCCATAACAGCCCATAGTTGCTGTTGCACGTTTGCCATTATGATCTTGGAATAAGACTTCCAATGGCTTGGTATATTGTTGTCCCAAAGCAAATACTTGTCCAACTTCAATGCCGCGTGCATGTTTAATATGCCCTTCAGAGCAATGGGCACAGCCATCATCGAGGCGAACTTCACGCAAGTCGATAAATTCAGCATGCTCAACATCTCGGCTAATGGATAAGCCTGTGACATGCATGTCTGACTTATTACTGCCAGCCACCATGCCAACAGCATTACGCAGACTTTCATCCATAAGGATTTTACAATTTAAGCCCTGTGGCCCAACAAAGCCTTTGATGCTGTTGATAGCTTCCAAAGCATCATCTGTTGCCAGCTCGACTTCATTGGCACCCAATGCGCGAGCTAGTTTGATTTCTTGTAAGACATCATCACCGTGAATACATGCAGCAATCATTCTCCCATCAAAGTCACCGCCTGTGACTTGGTAAATGAGTGTTTTTACCAACTGATCGGCATTGATTTGAAGGTGTTTGGCAACATCTTCAACGGCCGTCATCCCAGGTGTTTCAACTTCATTTAGAGATGCATCAGCAAAGCTTGGAATATCACGTGTGGAAATGCCTTTTTCCACATTGGCGGCATAATCACAGTGTGAACAGTAAGCGATTAAATCTTCACCTGATTCAGCCAAAACATGAAATTCATGCGACTGATTACCACCAATGGAGCCAGTGTCGGCTTCAACAGCACGAAATTTTAGCCCCAAACGTGTGAAAATACGCTGATATGTGGTAAACATATTATCGTATTCTTCTTGCAGTGATGCTTCATCGGCGTGGAATGAATAGGCATCTTTCATGACAAACTCACGCCCGCGCATCAAACCAAAACGAGGACGCACTTCATCACGAAACTTGCTTTGAATCTGGTATAAATTCATTGGAAGCTGTTTGTAGGAGCGCAACTCGCGGCTCACCAAATCACAAATAACTTCTTCATGCGTAGGCCCAAGGCAGGATTCATGAGCATGGCGATCTTTAAAGCGCAATAACTCACTACCATACTTTTCCCAACGCCCTGATTTCTTCCAAAGCTCGGATGGTTGAACCATCGGAAGTAACAGCTCTTGCGCACCTGCTCGCGCCATTTCTTCGCGTACAATGCCTTCAATCTTGCGTAATACACGTAACCCCAGGGGTAAAAAATCATACACACCTGATGTGACACGGCGGATAAAACCTGCTCGCAATAATAGCTTATGAGAGATGACTTCTGCATCGGCAGGGTCATCGCGTAAAGTAGGGGCAAAAAAACGTGAATATCGCATGTTGCGGAGTTTAGCTGCGAAAGCTGTGATGAGGTAGTGGCAAGTTGTGTTGCATGCGTGGTATTGCGAAATAATTGTGCAAGCTCTGCAAAGCATGCAGCCTTGCGCCATGCAGATTCATTGGCCAAACACTCATTTTTTACTGTCTGTCGCGGATACACGTGAATTCCCGTATATTGATTTGCCTCAAATTGCGATTGCAGGGCACTCGAATGTGGGAAAATCCACGCTGTTAAATGCCTTGTTTGAGCGTAAAGGCATGGTGAAAACATCCAAAAAGCCGGGCTGTACCCGTTTATTGAATTTATTTGAAGTGGATAAACAAATTCTGGTGGTTGATTTACCTGGCTATGGCTATGCCCGTGCGCCAAAATCAGAAAAACATAAGTGGGCAAAGCTGATTGATTTGTATTTACGTGGTAATACGCCGCCACAATTGGTGTTACTGCTACTGGATATTCGACATGGACCCAAAGATAGCGATTTGCAGCTTATTGAATATTTGAATGAGCATGGTGTTCGCTGGCTTCCAGTCGCAACCAAAGCAGACAAATTGACGGGTAACAAACGTGCCAAACGCTTAAAAGAAATGTGTGATGCTATGGGCGGTTTACTCAAGCCATTTCCTACATCCAGCACCAGTATGCGAGGGATTCACGAATTGCGAGAGCTAATTATTAAGGAAATTCTAAGCCAACAAGAAACAGTATGGGATGAGTGTGCCGATACCTAATTAGATGTTTTTCAGCGAATATTTTTTATATTCCTCTGTGTAAGTTTGCAGACGTTTTTTCCAGCCTGCCAACCAACGTTTTTCACCCCTTGATGGCGGTGATAAAGCAACGCGTTGTTCCAATATATATGCCGCGCTGGCAGAGAAGTCTTGTATTGCTGTGAAACCTGCTTGGGTGCTTTGCATATGCTCTAATACCTGCAATAACCCCCAACCTTTTCCTTGATAACGCTCAGATATTTTGATGCCTTCGCCCTTGAAATTTACATAGTCCATGAGTGCGTAAAAGCCCATCGGGCTATTTGCCACATGCTGAAATTGCTCTTGGATATGGGCATGCTGTGATGCTGGTAGATGTGTTAAAATACTTGGCAATGCATTTTTTAGCCTATTTTGCATAAATTTAACCTGAAAAGCAGTCGTTTGTAGTAAAAAATCATGAAATTCACGCATTTTATTTGTGTTTTTGGATTTTTTAAACTGTTCACGGTTTTTCCAAGGATTGCCATGTTGTTTTTGTAGCCATAGAGGTATTTTAACGTCCTCTTTCTGCATCAATTCCAGCAATTTTGGGAAACTTTCATCGAAGCGTTTTTCAGCTTTTCTCACACCCTCAGGATACCAAATAAAGTGTCCGATACCCAATGAGGCAAAGTCTTCTCCTTTATTCCATGATGTAAGGCAGGCGATTTTTGAAGCACACTCATTGTGAAAAATAAGTTTTCCGATATGCATGGCTTCAGTTTTAGAAATCTCCAAAGCGAATATGTTTGATGCCCCAAACAATAAAAAAAGAGGGAGCCATAAGACTCCCTTTTTCCAAACCTGCACATGAAACATTAAAATTTAAAGTTTACCCCAACGGAGGCAACAGGATAAAATTGCATATTTTTCAAAGAGCTATCGAGCCTGCTTTTTTCAGCAGCAATATCAGCAGCAGTCACGCCTGGTGCAACAATGGATGTTTTGGGTTTGCCCATATACATCGCGCCTAACTCAATGCTAAAACCAATGGGACTACCGCTGGAAATAGCATCACCCCAACCGATACCTACATAAGGTGCAAATTTATTAAAGTCCACCGTGGTTGAAACTGTAGGGTTGGTATAGGTCGTGCCGCCAATCACTACCGCACCCAATGGGCGAGCGTTCATGGTTAATTTATTGCCGTTGTAATATGCCCCACCTGTAATACGAAACTTGCCCGCAAAAGGGTAAATATCAGCGAGTAAACCGACAGTCGCGAGTTTTAATTTTGCATCATAGGTTACATTGGTATCTGTAATCGTCGTATTATAATTAAAGCCATTGCCTTGCAAGCGAAGGTTTGCGAATAAAGGTACAATATTGGTTGTTGCTTCTATGCCAAGCCCCAAAGTACCTACTTTGGCGGCGATGGCTAAATCATCTGCATGAGCTGCTGTATTGATGCCCAGAGCAAGCAATACCGCCAAGCCTTTTATGCCATATTTCAAGTTTTTCATAGCACCTCCTTAAAAGTGTTATCGCAGTATAGTTGGTATTATAGTCTCTCTAATGTGACTCGCATCACCTGATTATTATAATCTTGTACAATCAGTTGTGAGCGAAATAGGGCATAAACTTCAAGCAATGAAGTGGCTGCAATGATGCCCAAGCCCAGTTGCCATAGCCCCATCACAATTAATGTGATACCGACGATAAAAACAACAAGATTTAATATGCCTCGCAACCAGTGACCCAAGTAAAAATGATGTAAACCCGTGACAAAAATATAATTTAGTACAGCAAATGTATCGGGGTCTTTTAATTTCTTTTTTGCGGTAGCATAGAATTGCTTTCGTTTATCATCGGGCAAATCTCGAATGATAAGACGCAAAGCCTCTTCTTCTTGCTGAACCTGTTGTTTGTTGAGCATGTTTAGCGACCCAAAGTAATCACTACTGTTTCACGGCTCCAAAAAAGCCAAAGGCGTTTTTTCTCAACAAATTGAAACACTACTTGCCAGCCATCAGCTGCTGCTTCATTCAAATCCATTTCCATGTTTTTTATGGGTAACCCTGAAGCGCCCAAAAAGACTGTGCCCAGTGCACCTTCAGATACTGAAATAACCTTATATTCTTTATATGCCATGCCTTACTCCTCTAACCATTTTTTTAACGTTTCCAAAGCTCGTTCTGATACAGCGCGACGGCGTTCCGCCCGCGAAAAACGCCGTCTTCCTTCGCGTTTTTTACCCGTTGGCAACAAACCGAAGTTAATATTCATGGGCTGGAAATCTTCTACACGCGTGCCTGAAATATGCCCCAGTAATGCGCCGTGTGCAGTATCAGATGGTGGTGAATCAGGCTCATTTCCAGCCATAATATCAGCCAAGAAACGACCTGCCATCAAACCCATGGATGCCGACTCTACATAACCTTCGACACCTGTAATTTGTCCTGCGAATAAAATACGTGACTGTTTTTTCAAGCGTAATGTTTTATCCAATAAAGCAGGTGATTTAATAAAAGTATTACGGTGTAATGAGCCTAAACGAAAGAATTCGACATTTTCAAGCCCTGGAATCATTGAAAACACACGCTTTTGCTCGCCATAGGTCATTTTTGTTTGAAATCCGACCATGTTAAGCAAACTTCCCATGCGATTATCACGGCGAAGTTGAACAACCGCATAGGCCTTTTCGCCCGTTTCAGGGTGATCCAAACCGACAGGTTTCATAGGCCCAAAACGTGGTGTGTCTTCACCGCGCTCTGCCATTTCTTCAATAGGCATACAGCCATCAAAAAATGGAATATCTTCAAAGCCTTTGAATGCTACCTTTTCCGCATTCACCAATTCTTTTACAAATGCCTTGTATTGCTCCTCATTCATGGGGCAGTTTAAATAGTCCCCTTCCTCGCCTTCTTCGGTGTTTTTATCATAGCGATTTTTCCAATAACAAATATCCATATCGATGGATTCCGCATCGACT
>JAUZQR010000234.1 GCA_030950865.1 Mariprofundaceae bacterium
ATCTGGTGGAAACCATGCCAATGGATGGTATGGGGTAATGAGGTATTGTTGGTTAAATGAATAATCAAATCATCACCTTCTTGCGCATGAATTAACGGGCCAGGAACCTGACGGTTAAATGCAAATACTTTGTAATTCAAATCTGGTGCGACAGCAATCGTCATCTCATCAATCGTCATATTCATTTCACGTGTTGCTGCTTGCGCTGTCATCGCGGTAGTTATCCCCATAAAAGCTATAACCAGCGATATAAATAGTTTAAATATATTCATTCTTTATCTCCCTTTATTGATAATCCATACACTAACATCATGTTAAAATAAATTAACCTATTTTTAATAAATAGATTGTCGCATTAGAAATGCATCTTATAATTCTGTCAAGTTCATAAAATACACATCTAAAATAAATCACAGAACGAAACATTATTCTTTATTCAAAACAAGTATTAACAAGCTTTCCATTTAATGATAAACAGGGCGAAAATATATTCTCGCCCTGTTTATTTCAATCATTCAAATCAATTAACGCGGTAAAATATTGTCGCCTCTACCTGCTTTAGGATCTGCATCTTTAGTGTTGATTAATACTGTAATAGCACCACGTAATGCAGCACTCATCGTATGATCCACAATAGCATTGGCTGTTTCTTTGCCAACAGGTGAAACAATATCCATAGCTGAAGCAGATGCTACAGGAAGACCATAAGTCTGCATGTCATACAATACATTCTTCGGGCTACCATTTGGATAAACGCGATCCCAAATTCCAGCAATAGGATGCGCTGCGATTGGCATGTTGATATTAGCATTTACATAATAAATACGAACACGTTCACCAGGCTTAGAATACAACATAGTACCTGATGCTTTTGGATCATGCACAGGGTCATAGTTAAATGGTTTGCCGTTGATTAGCGAGTTAGTCCAACCTTTGTTTTCCAACAAGTCATTCACTGAACTTGAATCAGGGAAAAGTTGAGACTGCACCAATACATATTCACGGTCAGGCTTAGGAAATTGCTTGGTATACTTCTTAGGGTCAACCAAGATTACGCCATACATGCCACGAGCAATATGCTCAACCATTGCACTGGCACCACAATGATACATATATACACCAGCACGTTTAGCTTGGAATATAAAATGCTTGCTATTACCTGGTTTAACAGGTGCAAACTCTTTTAATACATGCACTTCAGCAGCATGAAAATCCATAGAATGGGAATTTTTATTTGTTTTTGGATTAATAAGTGTAAAATCAACGGTATCACCTTCGGTTACACGCACAACTTTTCCAGGAATAGCGCCATCAAAGGTCCATGCTGGATACTTATCACCGCTGTTATTAATCACGACCTCTGTTTCCATCGCAGTCATCGTGACTTTAACCGTTTTAGCAACAGCATTTGACATGCCCACACCTGCAACAATCGCAACTGCCGCACATGAAATTATAGGCTCTTTTGAAATTTGAGTGGGTAC
>JAUZQR010000235.1 GCA_030950865.1 Mariprofundaceae bacterium
AACCCTCTGTTCAGCCAAAGTGTGCGATGGTATTCATGCTGATAATCATGGTGTATTGATGCATGGTCCAACCTTTATGGCGAACCCTTTGGCATGTTCGGTGGCGATTGCTTCCATTCGTTTACTGCTGGATTCGCCTTGGCAACAGCGTGTGCAATCTATTGAGCAACAATTATTGCAGGGGCTTGAGCCATGCCGTGAGCATGCGGTGGTTGCGGATGTGCGGGTGTTGGGTGCGATTGGTGTGATTGAAATGAAAGAAGCGGTGGATGTGCAAAAGGTTCAATCTTATCTTATTGAGCAGGGTGTATGGCTGCGCCCATTTGGAAAGTTGATTTATACCATGCCGCCTTTTGTGATGAATATAGATGATTTAAGCACGCTCACATCGGCGATGTGTGGGGCGACCAGACGATGACATCGGTGTTGAATGCGAAGAACCATGATCGTGATGCGGCGGGCATGACGTATGTTTATCCTGTTGTATCACGCCGAGCTGGTGGTGTGTCGGTGGGGATTAATCTGAATCCGAACAATGCTTGTAACTGGCACTGTGCGTATTGCCAAGTTCCAAACTTAACGCGAGGTATTGCGCCTGCAATTGATTTGACGGTGTTGCATGCTGAATTAACCACGATGTTGGATCATATCATACACGGTGATTTTATGCGGCAATCTGTGCCAGAGGATTGTCAGCTACTGTGTGACATTGCTATATCGGGCAATGGTGAGCCGACCAGCTGCCGAGAGTTTGATAAAGTGGTGGATGTTGTTTTACAGACCATGGGTTCATTTGAATTGCTTGGCGTGATTCCTGTTCGTTTGATTAGCAATGGCTCTTACATACATAAAACGCATGTGCAACGTGGCTTGCATTTGATGGCGGCGAATAAGGGTGAGGTATGGGTTAAAGTTGACGCGGCAACGGATGAAGCGATTGCGCGAATCAATGGTGTGGAGGCTTCTGCGGAATTATTGTTTAAACAGGTAAAGTGTGTTGCAGAGGTGTGCCCGAGTTGGATTCAGACATGTATGCTGGCTTGGCATAAAAAAGAGCCAAGCGAGGCTGAAATCAATGCATATTTAGCCTTTTTAGCGCGTTTGAAAGCAGAGAAAGTGCCTGTAAAAGGGGTGTTGTTGTATGGTTTGGCACGTCCATCATTACAACCTGAAGCAGTGTATGTATCGGCGTTAAGTGCTGAATGGATGGAAGCACTGCGTGATAAAATAGAAGCAACAGGATTTGCAGTAAAATTCACACTTTGATTTTGCGCCTACAACCTGCGGTTTAGATTTTGACTTGTCGTATTGATATGGTTAAGGTGCGCCTTCAATTCTGGGGTTCTATGTGTTCCGCATGTTCACCTGGGTTGGAAATTGTAAAAAAGAAAACAAGGAAATTAAACATGTCTCTAGCTGTGGAAAAGAAAAACGAAATTATGAAGGAATATGCTACCAAGGAAGGTGATACTGGTTCACCTGAAGTACAGGTAGCATTGCTTACTGCACGTATCAATGGTTTAAGTGGTCATTTTGAAAACAACCATAAAGATCATCACTCACGTCGTGGACTTTTGAAGATGGTTGGTCGTCGTCGTTACCTGCTAAAATATCTTAAAGGTAAAGATTTCGGTCGTTATCGTACGTTGATTGAAAAGCTTGGCTTACGTCGCTAAGCATAGCATAAATTAATAGCGGCTCCTGTTTTTCACTAAGCAGGAGCCGTTTTTCTTTCGATTTCCTTTTCCCCAGTTATGAG
>JAUZQR010000236.1 GCA_030950865.1 Mariprofundaceae bacterium
CACCCGTGATATAAAGTACCGTGCCTTGTGCTGATAGTTTGGCTGCGGCCTGTAATAAAATGGTAGATTTGCCAATGCCTGGGTCACCACCAATTAAAATGGCTGAGCCTGGTACAATGCCACCCCCCAATACACGGTCTAATTCTTCAATATCGGTGGAGCGACGTGGGCTTTCTTCTGTGGAGATGTCGGTAATGGAGATGCTGTTTAGTGCTTTGCCTTTTTTGCCAATGCGAGGGTTGTTTTCAACCACTTGCTCGCTGATACAGTTCCAATCATTACAATCGGGGCATTGTCCTGCCCATTTGCGATGTTCTGCGCCGCAGCTTTGACATACGAATAAGGATTTAGCCATGCGCGTAAGCTAGCAGAGGCTAGGTCGGCTTGTCATGGTGTTGTCGTAAATAGTGCTGTTTTTAGGCTAAATATTTTTTGTGTTTTGCCGATGTATATGGGTTATAGTTGCTGATATGAGGCAATAGGGTTGTTGGGGAATATAAAAACATGGGCATGTGTAGTGCTAAAACATTGAGTATTTTAAAATATACAGCGGTTGTTTTTTTGCCGATTGTGATTGTTGTAGGCATGGCGAGTGTTTATAATGACAGGCTGGTCATGGCATCGAACCTTAAGATATTACAAGACCGTGAAACCAATCAAATTGCAATGCAAAAAGATGCTATTCAGAATGCATTTAAAAACATTATTTCTGATTTAGAAGTTGTCTCGCTGCATAGTGATTTAGAGCAACTATTGTCGCATGAGAGTGAGGCTGAGTTGGCGAAGCATCAGCAAGATTTAGGCGGAGAATTCCTAGCGTTTATTCATCATAAAGACGCGTATAATCAGCTATCTATTCTTAACCAATATGGCATGGAAATCATTCGCGTAGAAAAAACAGCAGAATCAGAACAGCTTGTTTCTACAGATAAACTTCAAAACAAAGTCGATCGCTCTTATTTTGTCGCTGCGATACATGGGGTTCCTGAATCGATTTATATATCTCCTATAAGCCTGAATATTGAGCAACAACAGGTTGGAGAAATATATAAACCAGTGATTCAGTTGAGTATGTCCCTAGCCAATGAGAAAGGGGATGTAGCAGGTGTTCTTGTTCTCGACTATTTGGCAGAGCATTTATTTGCTGTCATCAACAATGATAATGCCTCTAGTGTTACACAACTGATTGATAGCAATGGTTTTTGGATTAAAGCAGAAGATTCAAATGATGAATGGGGTGATATACTTGATGAGAGAGAAAATCGGGCATTTAAGTTTGATTATTCAGCGGCATGGGAAACCATTGCTCAGTCTGAACGCGGTCAATTTATTAACGAGAAAGGTATGTTCACATTTGCTAAAATAAACCCATTTGAAATGCATTACCGTCAAGGGCATTCTAAGGTGTCATACGTTGCCACTTTAGCAAAACCCTCCAATACATGGGTTTTATTATCCTATATCTCACCTGATATTCTTAAGCAGGAAGTTGAGAATAAAGACAGTATAACAGCTGTGAATCAGGTGATTTTTATTTTTATTTTATTTATATTGGTGCTTATTATTGCAAGGAAACGTATTGAACATATTGAGGATCTTAGTTTGATAAAACAGACGGATATACGCTTGCACGCTGTTGTGGATACGGCATTGGATGGCATTATTACAATTGATGAAAAAGGCATTATTTCCAGCAGTAATCCCGCAGCTTGTAAGATGTTTGCTTATGAAGAATATGAAATGGTGGGCGACAACATTCGTATGATTGTTCCATCACCTCACAAAAAACCGCACGATGATTACATCAATCGTTACCTTGAAACGCGGCATGCCCGCATTGTTAATAATACGAGAGAAGTGGATGCAGAAAGAAAAGATGGTTCAATCTTTCCCATTGAGTTATGTGTTGGAGCCAAAGAATTTGATGGTTCATGGTTATTCACAGGGATTATTCGTGATATAACGGAGCGCAAGGCATTAACAGAGAAGCTTGAAAAAATGGCTATATCTGATGCGTTAACAGGCATTTATAATCGTGGCTATTTTACAAGACAATTAAATGAAGAGTTTTTGCGTTCCAAACGCTATCAATTAAACTTGTCTTTGATGATGTTGGATTTGGATCATTTTAAAGACGTGAATGACCAATATGGGCACCCAGCAGGTGATGCGGTATTGATTGCATTTGCCAATCAAATTCAAAAATCTATTCGGAATATTGATGTCTTGGCACGTTATGGTGGTGAAGAATTTGCGATTATTATGCCTGAGACGGATTCTGACGGGGCGCAAATTATTGCTGAGCGTATTCGGAATGATGTTGAAGCAATGGAAGTAAATATTGTCAATCATGTGGTGAAAAGAACGGTGTCCATTGGCATAGCATGTTTTACAAATGATAGTATTGATGAGTCAGCGGATGCATTTTTAATTCGAGCCGATGATGCACTTTATAAAGCCAAACACTCTGGTAGAAATAGAGTTGTTTTATGTGAGCGTGATTAACGGGTGCTTTGTGTTTGTTTGTACTCTTTGATGGCAGTGTTTAGGTCAGGAAGTACCCAGTCAATAGGTGTTTTCCCGTATTGTTTTAAATATGCGTTAGCATGAGAAAAATAACGACCGCCAAAAAAACCTCTATACACAGATAAGGGCGATGGATGGGGCGCTTTGATAATGAGATGTTTATTGGCATCAATATTAGCGCCTTTTTTTTGTGCATAACCACCCCAAAGTATAAAGACAGTGTGTTCGGTATATTCATTGATTTGAGAGATAATGGCATCCGTGAAACGCTCCCAGCCTTTGTTTTGGTGAGATGCGGCGAGACCTTGCTCGACAGTTAATACGCTGTTGAGCAGTAAAACACCTTGTTCCGCCCAGTGGATTAAACAGCCGTGTTGCGCAGGCGGAATGTTTAAATCACTTTGAAGCTCTTTGTAAATATTGATAAGTGATGGCGGTATTTTGATGGTTGGCGGCACGGAAAAACATAACCCATGTGCCTGATTTTCGCCGTGGTATGGGTCTTGCCCAAGAATAACAACCTTTACCTGATTAAAAGGTGTTGTGTTTAGAGCTGAGAACCATTGTTTAGCAGGTGGGTAAATAATCTTTTGCTGTTGTTTTTCAGCCTGTAGAAAAGAGCGTAACGAAATCATGTAATCTTGTGAAAACTCATCGGTTAAATGTTTTTTCCACAGTGGCTCTAATTTGATATGTGTGTTCATGGGGAGAGGTTACTCCTAACGCTTTAGAATTGGCGGTATGGTACGCTTTTATAGCAAATATGTGCAGACTCTTTGCAGGAAAAGAGCGATAAGGGTATGCTGCGCCGCCTTTTGGTGGTTATTGGACATGAAGTTAGCCAAAAGCAATGATTTCGGAGGCTTTCGCAATGATAGCGCGTACATACTGTGGTGATTTTCGTAATACACATCTTAGACAACAAGTTCGTCTTAATGGTTGGGTTGAAACCAACCGTGATCATGGTGGAGTCATCTTTTTAGATGTGCGTGACCGCTCTGGTATTGTGCAAGTGGTGGCTCACCCAGATACGCCTGAAATGCATGCTTTGGCGCATTCTATGCGTCAGCAGAATGTGATTGAAGTGATTGGCGAAGTGATTCCTCGTGATGCAGATGCGATGAATCCCAAGCTGCCAACGGGTGAAATTGAAATTAAAATTTCACAATTAACTTTGTTGAACCGTGCTGAAACACCTCCATTTGCCATTGAAGATGATTGTAATACAGGCGAACAACACCGTCTTGAATATCGTTATTTGGATTTACGTAGACCTGTGATGCAAAAAAACTTGATGTTGCGTCATAAAGTAACGCATGCAGCACGAAACTATTTAGATGGGCAAGATTTCTTGGATGTTGAAACGCCAATTTTGAACAAATCTACACCTGAAGGCGCACGTGATTATTTGGTGCCTTCGCGTGTATATCCAGGATCTTTTTATGCCTTACCACAAAGCCCTCAGTTGTTTAAACAATTGTTGATGGTGGCAGGTGTGGATAGGTATTATCAAATTGCACGTTGTTTTCGTGATGAAGATTTGCGTGCCGATAGACAGCCTGAATTTACACAGGTTGATTTGGAAATGTCCTTTGTAAATCAAGATGACATTATGGCTGTAGCAGAGGGTTTAATTTCATCCATGTTTGAAGCGGGCATGGGCAAAGCACTCGATGCACCATTTCCACGTATGACCTATGCTGAAGCGATGGATAAATATGGTTTGGATAGACCTGATGTGCGTTTTGCTTTGGAACATATTGATGTGACCGACTTGATGAAATCCGTGGATTTTAAAGTGTTCAGTGGACCTGCCAATAATGGCGGTTTGGTGAAAGTGATTCGTGTGCCGAATGGCAATGCTTTGTTAAGTCGCAAGAAAATTGATAATTATACCAAGTTTGTGTCTATTTATGGTGCAAAAGGCTTGGCATATATTAAGGTCAATGATAAAGACGATATTCCTGCAGGTTTGCAGTCTCCAATTGTGAAAAACTTGTCGGAAGATGTTTTGAAAGCTCTGATTGAACGTTGTGGCGCAGAAAATGGTGACTTGTTGTTCTTTGGAGCGGATACAAAAGAGATTGTCAATAATGCTTTGGGTTATTTGCGTGTAGAATTGGGCAAAGATTTGGGACTGTTTGATGTAAAATCGAATCAATTTGTTTGGGTGGTAGATTTCCCAATGTTTGAATGGGATGCTGAAAATAAGCGTCCGCAAGCTTTGCATCACCCATTTACAGCACCCTACGCAGAAGATTTGGATAAGCTTGAAACAGCGCCGCTTGAAATGCGTTCTCAAGCCTACGATTTGGTATGGAATGGTACGGAAATTGGCGGTGGCTCGATTCGTATTCATGATTCAGAAGTGCAATCACGTGTATTAAAAGCATTGAATATTTCTGATGAAGAAGCCAATGAGAAGTTTGGTTTCTTATTGAATGCGCTCAAATATGGTGCGCCGCCGCATGGTGGTTTGGCATTTGGATTGGATAGGGTGGTGAGTTTGATGGTCAATGCCGAGTCCATTCGTGATGTGATTGCCTTTCCGAAGACCCAGCGCGCAGCAGATCCGATGGCTGATTCGCCTTCTGAAGTGGGTGATATGCAGTGGAAGGAACTTGGCTTGCGCAAACGTCGCAGCGTGGCAGAAGTAACATCTGATTGACAGTGCCTAAAATGAGGGTAATGCTTAAGCTATGATAAAACGTATATGGATGCTTACATGCCTGCTTGTATTGGCTGCCTGTGTGGTAAAACCACCTGTACAAGAGATGGCTGAGGCACGTTCGGCAGTGAAGGCAGCACAAGCGATGAACGATTCAAAGTCTGGTTCTGCGGTCTATTTAAAAAGTGCAGAAGAAGCTTTAAAACAGGCTTCTGAGGCTATCGAACAGCAAAAATATACAAAAGCGCGTTTAAAAGCACGGGAAGCCAAAAGACAGGCGCAAAAAGCTGCTAAGGTATCACAAAAAGATCATTGATGGCATATCATCAAACACTTTTTATGAGTCATGCTAGGAGGCTGTCGGACTTAGATGATTGTTGCGAGAAATAGCGGGATTGAGGCGGTTTTTACATTGAATTGAGGCGAATAGCAGGGCTATTTAACGAAATTCAAGGTGAAAAACGACCAATATCCGATTTTTC